>CAIZHT010000146.1 GCA_903932885.1 uncultured Actinomycetes bacterium | reverse complement strand
TATTTGATATCGCTGACTTTGGCGTAATCGGTGATCTCTTTGCCGTGCTGCCCAAGGCAACGGAAGGCGTTATCGCGCGCAAGTCCTAGACTTAGCACCATGTCTTCCATCTATCTCGATCACGCGGCAACTACGCCGATGCTCGATTGCGCAATTGATGCGATGACTACTGCGCTCTCAAAATTAGGTAATCCATCAAGTTTGCACACACCTGGTCGCAGCGTTCGCAAAGATATTGAAGAGGCGCGCGAAGTAATTGGTCGCGAAGTTGGCTCTCTTGCATCCGAAATCATTTTTACTGGCTCTGGAACTGAAGCGAACAACATCGCTCTCAAAGGATTATTTTGGAAGCGTCGAGCAGAGGGACGCAATGTAGTTCTCATCTCGGCAATTGAGCATCACGCAATTATCGATCCAGCGCAGTGGTTAGCCACCCATGAGAAAGCTGAAGTTGTTGAAATTCCTGTAACAAATGATGGAGTTATCGACTGTGCTTTTGTCAAAGATTTTCTTTCAAAGCGGGCAGATGAAGTTGCCCTCATTGCAGTCATGCATTCAAATAATGAAACTGGAGTTTTGCAACCTATTTCCACCTTGGTAAATCTTGCAGGCGATATTCCCGTGCACTGCGATGCTGTTCAAAGTTTTGGAAAAGTTCCACTTTCATTTTCAGAACTCGGTCTGACATCACTGACGTTGAGTGCGCATAAAATTGGTGGGCCGCTAGGAATAGGTGCACTCGTGCTCAAGCGCGGAATTGAAATTCCTGCGCTATTACATGGCGGGGGACAAGAGCGCGAAATTCGAAGCGGAACGCTCAACACTCCATCAATTGTTGCATTTGCAACGGCAATTGCATCCCATCAGTATTTATCTGATGCAGTCACAAAATTACGTGACTATTTCATCTCAAGTGTTCAGACTCTTTTACCTGATGCAATTCTCAATGGCGCGAAATCTGCTCGACTTCCAGGAATCGTGAACTTCACTTTTCCCGGAACACAAAGCGACACTCTACTTTTGCTCATGGATAGCGCTAATGTTTCTTGCTCAACAGGATCAGCGTGCAGTGCAGGCGTGCATGAAGCCAGCCATGTCTTATTAGCTATGGGACATACTGAAAAAACAGCACAATCTTCTTTACGTTTCTCACTCGGTGCATCGACTACACAGAGCGATATTGATTACGTTTTGTCAGTACTTCCTGATGTGATTGCTCGTGGACGGGCGGCGAATCTTTCATGAAACTAATTGCAGCAATGAGTGGTGGAGTTGATTCAGCAGTTGCTGCCGCGCGCGCAGTTGAGGCGGGACATGAAGTAATCGGTGTGCATTTAGCGTTATCGGCTAATCCGCAGAAATATCGCTCAGGTGCGCGAGGTTGTTGCACGATTGAAGATTCGCACGATGCGCGTCGCGCAGCCGATGTCATTGGTATTCCTTTCTATATCTGGGACATGGCCGAAGAATTCCATGATGGAGTCGTCGAAGATTTTCTCGCTGAATATGCACAAGGTCGTACTCCCAATCCGTGCCTGCGCTGTAATGAAAAAATAAAGTTTGCAGCTGTCTTAGATCGTGCGAGAGCCATGGGATTCGATGGTGTTGTCACTGGTCACTATGCACGTACTCAAATATCTCCAGAGGGCAAGACCCTGCATCGTGCAATTGATATCTCCAAGGATCAGTCATACGTGCTCTCAGTTCTCACTGTTGAACAAATTGCTGGTGCGATATTTCCATTAGGAGATACAACAAAAGTAGATATCCGCAAAGAGGCAGCAGAGCGCGGTTTAGCAGTTGCAGAAAAACCAGATAGTCACGATATTTGTTTTGTTCCATCGGGTGATAACGCAGGTTGGTTGCGCGATCGCTTAGGAAGTGAAACGGGACCAATCGTTGATCAGAGCGGCACAAAGATTGGTGAGCACAAAGGTGCATACACATACACAATTGGTCAGCGAAAAGGTTTAGGTCTCACGGTACCAACTGTTGATGGATCTCCTCGCTTCGTTCTAAAAATCGAACCTGTTTCAAATACTGTCGTAGTGGGTTCGCGTGAAGAATTAGCTATTACTTCTATGAAAGGTGAGCGCCCTGTGTGGTGTGGAGCCGCAGTTACATCTACACCGACACGAGGTTTTGTACAGATTCGCGCACACGGACAAGCACTGCCATGCACTTATTTCTTCGATGGAACAAACTTGCATGCGCAATTAGATGAAGCCCTCTTAGGATTAGCAACAGGTCAAGCAATGGTTATTTACGATGGTGATCGCGTCGTTGGCTCAGCAACAATTTGTGAGACTAACTAGTGAGTAATACAGCAAGACATCGAATCGATGAACTCACTAATGAGATTCGTGAGCATCAGTTCAAGTATTACGTCTTAGATAAGCCAACAATCACAGATGCTCAATTCGATGCTCTGCTCGGAGAATTATCTCAACTTGAGAGCAAACACCCAGAGCTATTAGCACCAGATTCTCCCTCTCTCAAAGTTGGCGGGGGATTCTCAACTCAGTTTGAACAACGCGATCACATTGAAAAGATGATGAGTTTGGATAATGTTTTTGACCTAGACGAACTTGCTTCTTGGTTTGATCGCGTTGAAAAAGAGATTGAGAAACCGTCCTATCTATGTGAGCTCAAAGTAGATGGCCTTGCTATCAACCTGACTTATGAAAATGGTCAATTAGTTCGTGGTCTCACACGTGGTAACGGTGTTACTGGTGAAGATGTAACGCTGAATGTGAAGACAATAAAAGTATTGCCACATCAACTCAGCGGAAAAGAGATCCCTTCCCTTATTGAAGTTCGTGGTGAAGTCTTTTTTCCACTCGCTGCATTCAATGAACTCAATGAATCCTTAGAAGAGGCCGGTAAAGCACTCTTTGCCAATCCGCGAAATGGCGCTGCAGGCTCCCTTCGTCAAAAAGATCCTCGAGTTACTGCTTCGCGTCCTTTGAGTTTGGTAGTCCATGGAATCGGTGCGCGAGAAGATATTTCATTCGACTCGCAAAGTGATGCGTATGGCTTGCTTGCAAAACTTGGTCTTCCAACGAGTGAGCGATTCAAAGTCTGCTCAACACGAGCCGACGTTGAAAAATTCATCTCTTAT
>CAIZHT010000145.1 GCA_903932885.1 uncultured Actinomycetes bacterium | reverse complement strand
GCGTGCATCACGAGTTCGAGGTAACTCTGGATATTTGCACACTGGCCATTGCGTAATTGATACAACCAAAGATATTGAGATTTCGGATCGTGTCACAACAAAAGTTACCTTTTCGGATATGACCGATGAAGAGATAGATGATTATGTTGCCTCTGGTGAGCCTCTCCATGTTGCAGGTGGCTTCACGCTCGATGGATTTAGTTCTCCCTTTATTCCATCTATCGAAGGTGATTACACAAATGTTGTTGGAATTTCCATGCCATTCTTGCGCAAAGCCATGAACCAGCTTGGCTATTCATGGCCAGAAGTCAAGGAAATGGTATGAAGCGCGTACTCATAGCTAATAGAGGAGAAATTGCATTGCGCGTGATTCGCGCATGTAAGGATCATGGTCTTGAGAGTGTTGCTGTTTATTCGCAGGAAGATCGCAACTCATTGCATGCGCAAAGCGCGGATTATGCATTCTCACTCGATGGCATTACTGCTACGCAAACCTATTTGAATATAGAAAAATTGATTGAAGTCGCTAAAACATCTGGTGCTGATTCAGTTCACCCTGGCTATGGTTTTTTATCTGAAAATGCCAACTTTGCACAAGCTGTTATCGATGCAGGTTTGATTTGGATAGGACCTCCACCCGCCGCTATTCGCGCACTCGGAGATAAAGTCTCTGCTCGCAAAATTGCAGCAAAGGCAGGCGCTCCCCTTGTCGCTGGTACAAAAGATCCAGTTGAAGGTCATGAAGAAGTTACAGCTTTTGCCAAAGAACATGGTTTGCCAGTTGCGATCAAAGCAGCACACGGTGGCGGTGGCCGTGGACTCAAAGTTGCACGTACGATGGAAGAAATTCCAGAGCTATTTGCATCCGCTGTCCGTGAGGCTATCTCCGGCTTTGGTCGCGGTGAATGCTTCGTTGAACGATATTTAGATAAACCCCGTCACGTTGAAACTCAAGTTCTTGTCGATAAGCATGGACATGCAGTTGTTATCAGTACACGTGATTGTTCTTTGCAACGACGTCATCAGAAATTGGTCGAAGAGGCCCCTGCCCCATTTCTCACTGATGCTCAGAATCAAGAGTTATACCGTTCCAGTAAAGCAATTATGAAAGAGGCTGGTTACATAGGCGCAGGTACATGTGAATTTCTTATTGGTTTAGATGGAACAATTTCATTTCTTGAGGTAAATACTCGCCTGCAAGTCGAACATCCTGTCAGTGAAGAAGTGACAGGAATCGATTTAGTTCGTGAACAATTTAGAATTGCTATGGGTGAATCTCTTGGTTTCGATGATCCCGTTATCCGTGGCCATTCACTTGAATTTCGAATCAATGGTGAAGATCCTGGCCGTTCATTCTTACCTGCACCAGGACGCATTACCCAGTGGGAAATCCCAACAGGTCCTGGTGTGCGCGTAGATGCAGGCTTTAGAAATGGTGACACGATTGGCGGAAACTTTGATTCACTTCTAGCCAAACTTATTGTTACCGGAGCTACTCGTAAAGAAGCAATTGAACG
>CAIZHT010000144.1 GCA_903932885.1 uncultured Actinomycetes bacterium | reverse complement strand
TGATCCAGCTGCAGCGATGCGTTATACAGAAGCTCGTTTAGCGCCTCTTGCTATGGAGATGATGCGCGATATCGATGAAGATACCGTTAACTTCTCTCCCAACTACGACGGTCGCTCACAAGAGCCAGATGTACTCCCATCACGTTTCCCAAACCTTCTCGTCAATGGTTCTGCAGGTATTGCAGTGGGTATGGCTACAAATATCCCGCCACATAACCTGCGCGAAATTGGCGAGGCAGTTATGTACTCACTCGAGCATCCAGATATGCCGGCGCCAGATCTTCTCAACCACTTACTGACAATCGTTAAAGGCCCAGATTTCCCAACGAAGGCGCGGTTGCCTTTAACTTTCAACTCCATCCAACCTTGAATTTCGTTACCGAATTCATCAAAGTGAACATTGCCTACCTTCACAATGATTTGCTGACTTTCGCGATCAAAGCGGAAATCGCTTAGGCACCACCAACCATTGGTTCCCAGAATCACATCATCGGGGCGGGTTTCACCGGTTTTATTACCTGCATCGTAATAAATCATATTTACTGCGATATTTCTTTTCGTGGTTTTTGCTTTCAGTAAATTCTGCTCGCAGACCTGATCGCCAAGGTTTGCAGACGGGCTATTTTCAGGAAGTCCCTTTACGGTGATTATGTCCCCAGCGACGCTCACCTCTGGATCGCGCACATTAGAAAGTACCCACTTGATTTTTTTTGCAAATCCACTGCTCTTTAATTTAAATTCAAAATAGTAGCCTTCAGGAAGCGAGCTTATATCTTGATTGTATCCAGTCGTGTTGATCTGCAAACTGGCACTCATAAGGTGTACATATGAGTTTATTAAATCTGTGCCATCGCTATTGGCTATTCCTGCCGGCAATTTCCAATTAGTAATTGAATGTTGTAAATCTTTCACATAAGCAGAGTTCTCAACAGGTTCGCCTTGAGGAGTATTTGAGATCAACCAATATTGCACAGCCTCACTAGGTTTGAAATCCTTCGGAACCTGATAAGTAAGGGCCCCTGCATCTGTTCCATCTGATTTATAAAGATGGATCGCTGATATGCAATCGTTTGTGATTTGCCATTCATCGCGACAAGGCAGCCATTGGCCGTAGCGGATATCGGTTAGACCAGTCTGTTTCCACCACTTTGGTTCTGGGGGCATTGGAAAGGGATCGGCGGCACTGGCCGGCGCTAATGGAGAAATAGCTAAAGCGGCGACAAGCATTAGACGGCTAAGAAGTTCTCTTTTTCCCATAGCTTTCATACCGAGATTCTCGGGGTAATTTATGCCGACGGCAACAGATATTCGCAAAGAATTCAGCGCACAGAGTGGAGTTATGAAGTTGTGCCCCGAGTGGGGGTCGAACCCACACTGGGAGGATTTTAAGTCCTCTGCCTCTGCCATTGGGCTATCGGGGCCACGTGAAAAGCAGAGTCTACTAGGGGCTAAATGCTCTATTTACCAACTCAAATTGTAGAGAAAATGGCGATTACTAATAAGGTCACCTCATGATCAAACTTATTGATGTCCAAGGCGAACCAATTGCAACCGTTGTATTTGAACCAAAGGTTCATCGCGGTGATGTCGTATTAGTTCATGGCTTTACAGGAAGCAAAGAGGATTTTACAGATTGTGGTCCAATGATCGCAGAACATGGTTATCGCGTATTGACTCTAGATAATCGCGGACAACATGAGTCTCCACATAGCAAACGTGAAGATGCATACACGATTAAATCACTTGCACGCGATGCAATCGATATGGCGCAATTACTCGGGATGACAAATCCTCATTTACTCGGTCATTCATTTGGTGGCTTAGTCGCACAGCGTGCAGCGATAATGGCACCAGATTATTGGAAGTCACTCACGCTAATGTGTACCGGTCCTGCAGCGATTGGTTTTAGAGAAGAAATGCTGAGCCATGAAGCGTTGATGTCTATACCCATGGAAAAACTCTGGGATGACTACATGGATGCAAATGATCGAGGAAAACCAACGTATGAGATGAAGAAGAGACGTTGGATCATGAGTGATCCTCGCTCTGTTGCAACTCATCGCAATCACCTCATTGATGAGCCATCGATTGTGAAAGAAGTACATGCAACAGGAATTCCATCTCATGTTCTCTACGGTGAAAATGATGATGCTTGGCCACTAGCTCTACAAGACCAAATGGCTAAAGATTTAGATGCACAATTAGATGTAATCCCAGGGGCCGGACATTGTCCTAATGAAGATACTCCAGAATTACTCACTGACGTTCTCGTGAAATTTTGGGATAAGAACTAAATAGACCAAGCCATTCCATCGAGAATGTCAGATTCGCACGCAACAAACTCTTTAGCTCCAGTTGCTTTCATAATTTCAGAGAGCACAAGTGAGCCTGCAGAAATTACATCGACGCGACCTGGGTGCATATAACCAAGTGCTGAGCGCTCTTCCCGAGTCATGGCGAGGAAACGCTGTGAGACAAGGTGGGTTTTCTCTGCGCTGATTCGCGATAAATGAATTGAATGACGGTCATATTCGCCAAGGTCAAGGGCAGCAGCTGCAACTGTGGTGGCAGTTCCTGCAACGGCGATAAGTGTTTTTGCTTTAGTTATAGGAACAATAGATGCAGCAACTTTGATGGCTTCTTGAATGTCACGTCGGGCATCTTCAATTTCTTGTGCACCTGCTGGATCTTGCGTGAAATGGCGCTCGGACATTCGCACACAACCAATATTTACACTCTTTGCGAACTCAACACTTGATTGTCCGTACACAAACTCAGTAGATCCCCCACCTATATCTATTACAAGAAAGGGTCCATCTTCCTGTGGCAAATCTTGAATCGCGCCTGCAAATGAGAGTGCTGCTTCTTCTTCACCTGAAATAACTTCTGGCTCGATACCTAAACGCTCTTTTACGCCATCGATGAAGAGATGGCGGTTAGTTGCATCGCGCGTGGCACTGGTTGCACAGAAGCGAATCTTTTGAACACCCTTGCGTGCAATCTCTGCTGCAAATAAATCAACAGCTGCAAGTGTTCGTGCGATTGCATCAGGATGAAATTCGCCAGTTTTATCTACGCCTTGGCCAAGTCGCACGATTTCCATTGTGCGCAGTACTTCTCTAAAACTCTTACCTTCAATATCTGCAATCAATAGGCGAATTGAGTTTGTTCCACAATCAATAGCTGCTACTCGCATGGCTCGTTCTTCCACCATTGTGGCAGTGCAGCAAGTGCTTCATCACCTAAAGGGTTTACATCAGGGCCAGCAGCTAATGAATGGGCAACGAGTGAATGTAAACACTTGACGCGATCTGGCATACCACCGGCAGTGATACCTTCAATTTCGGGAACATCAACTTTGAGTGCTGCTCGCGCTGCTAAGTAATCTTCGTGCGCTGCGCTATATGCACCAGATAACTCTGCATCTGTTGCAAGGCGAGCATTCATATCGCCCATCATTCCTGTTGTCTCTAAGGTTGAAATGGCACCAGTGAGTTTTGGGCATGTGGCGTAATAGAAGGTTGGAAATGGTGTGCCATCGGCAAGGCGAGGATTTGTCTCAACTACTGCTGGTTTTCCGCAAGGACAACGGTATGCAATGCCATGAACATCACGAGGTGTGCGACCTAATTGTCTTTCAATGCAATCTAAATCTTCTTGTGGAACAGGGTTCACTTGCTACCGGTTTCAGTGATTGATGCAATAAGGCGTGTGTACCAGGGTTGATTATCAGGGACATTATCGGCAATGAGAGTGCTTTGCTCCTGAGTGCTTTGCGAAGTTGAATCAGTAACTATGTATTGGCGCTCTCCTGGTAATACAAAATGCAGGCGTTCGCGTGCTTGTGACTTTATGTATTCAGGATCGCGCCAGAGCAATAATTCTTTTTTTGCCTCTTCAAGTGCTTTCGTATCTGTACTTACTTGTGCACGCAATGAATTGATTTGTGCACGTTGTGTGAAGTAATGCTGAATCGGTGGGGCAATTGTGAGTGCCAATATAAAGAAGATTGCAGAGAGTGCGAGGGTGCGACCAGAACCGCGGCGACGTGGTATGAAATTTAGTTTGCCGCGGCGTCTGGCCATTGTGTAATTATCCTTTGAAGCGTGGGAAAGCGTCGCGACCAGCGTAGACGGCGCCATCAGCCAACTCTTCTTCAATGCGAAGAAGTTGGTTGTATTTAGCAACGCGTTCACTTCGTGCAGGTGCACCAGTCTTTATTTGACCACAATTTGTTGCAACAGCAAGATCAGCAATAGTCGTATCTTCTGTTTCACCTGAACGGTGGCTCAGCATGCTTCGATAATTTGCTCGGTGTGCCATATCTACAGCATCGAGTGTTTCTGTAAGTGTTCCAATTTGATTTACTTTTACAAGAAGTGCATTTGCAGTATCTGATGCGATTCCGCGAGCAAGGCGCTCAGGATTGGTTACAAATAGGTCATCTCCAACTATTTGAACACGTGAACCTAATACCTTCGTCATCTCAGTCCAACCAGCCCAATCTTCTTCATTGAGTGGATCTTCAATTGAAACCAATGGATATGCATCAACGAGTTCCTTGTAATAAGCAATCATCTGATCTGAACTCTTTGAAGAGCCTTCAAATGTGTACTTTCCGGCGTCATGAAATTCAGTTGCAGCAACATCCATTGCAAGTGCAATATCTGTTCCCGGCTTGAAACCAGCGAGTGAAATAGCTTCGATAATCAGATCAAGTGCTGCGCGATTGCTTTCGAGGTTTGGAGCAAATCCACCTTCGTCACCAACGCTTGTTGCAAGCCCACGCTTTTTGAGAACTGATTTGAGTGCGTGATAAATCTCAGCACCCCAACGTAGTGATTCACGAAATGTTGGTGCACCAATTGGAGCAATCATAAATTCTTGAATATCAACATTGGTGTCAGCATGTGCGCCACCGTTGAGAATATTCATCATTGGCACAGGCAAGATATGTGCATTTGGTCCACCGAGATAACGAAAGAGTGAGAGATCTGCAGATTCAGCTGATGCCTTTGCAACAGCGAGTGAAACACCAAGAATTGAGTTTGCGCCAAGGCGTGACTTGTTCTTTGTTCCATCAAGTTCAATCATCTCTGTATCAATAAGACGTAGATCTTGTGAGTCATAACCAACAATTGCTTGTGCGATTTCTTCATTGACGAATGCAACGGCTTTCTCTACGCCTTTACCTGCATAGCGCTTGCCACCATCGCGAAGTTCTGATGCTTCAAATGCACCAGTAGATGCTCCACTTGGTACTGCAGCGCGTGCTTGTGTGCCATCTTCTAATTCGATTTCAACTTCAACCGTTGGATTACCACGGGAGTCCAGAATTTCGCGAGCTGCGATTGCTTCGATAATTGCCACTGAGATATCTCCTAAAAAACTTTATCTAATTTGTCTCTGCAATCGTGTCTGCGTTGAAACGGCTGAGTGAGGCAAGTCTACCGTGCTTAGGTGGCCTTTCCTTCAGCCTCTTTTATACGTGCAATTATTTGATGGGCTTGGCTTCGAAGTGCGCGTTCTGCATCAATTCCATTGCGATTAGCCCAGGCAATTACTTCAAGAAGAGCTTGTCCTACTGAATCTTCGGTGGCGCTGCCCTCAAGGTGTGGCGCAGTTGAAAGTGAAATTTCTAGATCATTTTTCTCTGCACGATAGAGCAACTTTTCAACAAGTGGCAGTGCTGGCTGAGCCATTGCAATTCCATCAAGTGCAGATGTTCGACCCTTTTCGACAGCCTTTATCTTCTCCCAATTTTCTAGCACCTCACCAGATCCCGAAACTTTTGCATCACCAAATACATGTGGGTGGCGACGAATGAGTTTTTCAGTAATTGATTGAGCAACATCTTCGATGGTAAATGGATCTTCATCGCTATCTTGTGCAATACGTGCATGAAAATAGACTTGAAGCAAGATATCGCCGAGTTCTTCACGCATTCCTGCGCGATCACCACTTTCAAGTGAATCGACAAATTCGTACGACTCTTCAAGTAAATATTTCACGAGTGATTCGTGCGTCTGTTCGCCATCCCACGGGCAACCGCCCGGAGAGCGCAAGGTATCCATCACTTCAACGAGACGCTGAAGATAGGAGGTGCTCATACTTTTTTTACTTATGGAGTAGTTGACTTGACGGCATCGCCAGCAGAATCAACAGGGAGTACATCGGCATTGATTGGATCCCATTTACCGTAGCGTGGGTTGATCTCTACTTTTAGCTTGGCTGCCTTTGCTGCAACGATTCTTGATATTTCTGCACCAAGTGCTTCTTGTGTGACGCCAGTTGCAACAATTGCATCACTGATTTTTCCAGAGATAATTACTGCTTCAAGGTAAAGGTCAAGATTTTGTGGAGCAATTCCTGCGCCAACAAGTGCTTTAGGTAGTCCAGCTTCTCCACCAACTTGTTCGAGGATTCCCTCGCGACGTGTATCGATTTCAGCCTTTGATGCTTCTACTTTGAAATCTTTACCAACTTCGCGAATTAGAACTGTTAGAACTTGAAAGCGCAATTGTGAAAGATTGAGATCTGCGCCAGTTTGAAGTTCCATTTGTGAAATATCAATTTTGCCGCGCTCTGCGAGAATTGCATCAATGCTTCCTTGAACTACTTCTTGAGTAATCTTTGTTTCACCAATTGTTGCTGCTGCGCCAACTTGTGAGCATCCGCTCAGTAGGAGTGCTGCTGCAATTGCACTAATGGCAAGGAACTTTTTCACGTGGTGCTCGCTTTCGAAGTGGCGGTCAGTTGGTCGACGGCCTCAATTACCCAGGCCAGAAGAGAAGTATCCACTATCTCCAGACCACTTTGTGACGGAGTCCAAGATTTACTCACAGGAAAGGCAATCATCGCCGTATTCATGGCCGATTTATAGAGTGAACCGGGATACATCCGTGACATTCGCAACTGACGAGATTCAGCAAGGGTGATAGGTGATAAACGTAGGAATTTTCCAGCAGCTACTACTTCACGTAATCCAACTGATTTTGCGAGAGCTCGAAGTGATGCAACGCCTAGAAGTGCTTGTGCCTCTGTTGGCAATTCACCAAAACGATCAACTAATTCAGCGCGAATCGCTTCAACATCATCACTATTTCGAACATCTGCTAATCGGCGATAGAGATCAAGGCGCAGGCGTTCACCGGGTACATAATCACTGGAGAGATGGGCATTGATTGGAAGTTCAACTTTGCATTCATGATGCACTTCTTCTGTTTCAATAATTCCAGTTTTGTAATCTTGTACAGCCTCTCCGACCATGCGCATATAAAGATCAAAGCCAACATCTGCAATATGTCCCGATTGTTCCCCTCCCAATAAATTACCTGCACCTCGTATCTCTAAATCTTTGAGGGCAACTCGCATTCCAGAACCTAAGTCTGTATTGGCAGCAATTGTTGTAAGTCGCTCGTGTGCAACTTCAGATAAAGGCTGATCTGCTGGATATAAGAAATATGCATATGCGCGTTCGCGGCCACGACCAACTCGTCCACGTAATTGATGGAGTTGGGAGAGCCCAAAGTTATCAGCACGCTCAACAATGAGTGTGTTTGCGTTAGCAATATCTAAACCGCTCTCCACAATTGTTGTGCAGACCAAGACATCAAAGTCACGATTCCAGAATGCCAGGATTACATCTTCAAGTGCGCCTTCACTCATCTGACCATGCGCAACTCTAATTCGTGCTTCGGGTACTAACTCTTGGATTTGCGCTGCCCTGCGATCAATGGATTCAACTCGGTTATGAATGTAGAAAATTTGTCCATCTCGCAAAAGTTCGCGATGAATTGCTGCAGTTATTTGTGCATCGTCTGCAGGGCCGACATAGGTAAGGATTGGATGGCGCTCTTCCGGTGGCGTCGTAATCGTGGACATCTCACGAATTCCTGTAATCGCCATCTCCAGTGTTCGAGGAATCGGCGTTGCCGACATAGCTAATACATCGACACTGGTGCGCAATTTTTTCAGTGATTCTTTCTGTTCAACTCCAAATCGCTGTTCTTCATCAACAATGACGAGTCCCAAATCTTTGAAGCGAACATCGGCTGAAAGGATTCGGTGAGTGCCAACGACGACATCGATTCCACCTTTCTCAAGTTCGCTCAAAATCTCTTTGCTCTCTTTTGCTGAATTGAAGCGAGATAAGCCGCCCACTCTTATTGGAAAGCCCGCATAACGTTCTGCAAAAGTCTTTGAATGTTGTTGAACCAGAAGTGTTGTTGGAACTAGCACGGCTACTTGTTTGCCATCTTGCACCGCCTTGAAAGCTGCGCGAATAGCTATCTCAGTTTTTCCATAACCCACATCCCCACAAATGATTCGATCCATGGGATATGGACGCTCCATATCTGCTTTAACTTCATTGATTGATGAGAGTTGATCTGGTGTTTCAATATAAGAAAACGAATCTTCGAGTTCACGCTGCCACGGAGTATCGGGTGAGAATGCAAAACCTGGTGAGCTTGTGCGGGCTGCATATAGTCTGATGAGTTCGCCTGCAATCTGTCGTACGGCTTTGCGAGCACGCCCCTTTGCCTTTTGCCATTCACCACTACCGATGCGGTGCACTGTTGGTGATTCACCGCCCACATATTTACTTACCTGTTCTAGGGAATCTGTGGGAACAAATATTCGATCTCCGGGTTGTCCGCGTTTTGCAGATGCATATTCAATAACTAAGTATTCTCGAGTAATTCCTGCAACTGTTCTTTCGAGCAGTTCTATATACCTACCGATTCCATGTTGTTCATGAACAATAAAATCACCTGCTTTGAGTTCTAGGGGATCAATGCTCTGCTTTCGCTTTGATGGAAGTCTCTCTCCATCTTTAATGCTGCCTTTACTGCCAGTTAGATCTCGCTCAGTCATTATGAAAAGATTTTCACCGCTCATTGCAAAGCCATGTGTGAGCGACGTCGTTGTTAGGTGAATCGAACCTCGTGTTGGAATTGCATCTAATTTTTCAACGATATAGACAGGTAGGTCAGCGCCTCTAAAGATGCCTGCATATCGCTCAACCATTCCGTGACCGTGTGTTGCAAATACAACACAACTTCCTGCCTCAAGTGCACTCGATAACTCGGCAATTGCGCGCTCAATATCTCCTCGAAGTGGATCAATTGGATTGCAATCAAGAAAGGTTGTGTTGGCATCTAAATCATTTCCAAATGGGTTGAGGCTTTGTATTTCTAAGCCTGTGCGTGAAATGTTTTCAGCTAAATCTTCCCAGGACATATATGTCTTAGAACCATCATGGATTGGAACGTTGCCGCCATACGATGCGTTAGACCACGATGCTGCAAGAAATTCATCGTTAGTCGCAATGAGATCTGCAGCTCGTGACTTTATCCGCTCAAAATCAATGTAAATAATTTGTGTGCCCTGAGGCATTTTTTCAACAAGTGAGGAAGTTTCATCGACTAGTAGCGGGATGAGAGACTCCATTCCTTCAGGAGTCATACCTTCGCTGATTTTTACTAATAGCTCTTGAGCCGCTGGGTATTTTTCAGCGATATCTTGTGCACACTTCTTTATTGATTCTGTGAGTAAAAGTTCGCGGCAGGGAAATATTTCAACAGGCCCAACAACAGCCTTAAAGGTTCGCTGATCTGCAACTTCAAAATAACTAATATCTTCGATTTCATCACCAAAGAAGTCGATACGAATTGGATGATTACTTAGGGGCAAGAAGAGATCAACAATGCCTCCACGTACTGCAAATTCACCACGGCGTTCTACTAAATCTGTTCGAGAATATGAAAGATCTGAAAGATGTCTCACTAATTCTTCAAGTGATCTTTCTTGCCCAATTTCTAGTGAAACTAATTCGCGATCGGTGAGATCTTTGATAATGCGATGAATCATGCCTCGTACAGGTGTAATAACAATGGGATGTGCGCTCATCTTTGTTGTGTTTGCAAGTGCGTAGAGAGTGCGAACACGTTGAGCAACAGTGTCACTTCGAGGACTCAATTTTTCGTGAGGCAGAGTTTCCCATGCTGGAAATTCCAAAACATTTGGGTGCAGATCACGTAATTCACTTGCTAGATCTTCAGCACTTCGACTCGAGCTCGTAACAAGTAGAACTGGTGCATTCTTTGCGCGCAATGCCACGAGGAATGGATAAATCGCTGATGGCGCAACAATCGTTGCATTCTCATTGAGTTGATTATTCACATATTGAGATTGGGCAAGGTGTGCGAGTATGCCGCGCATTTTTATTGCTCCAATCTCGTCGTGAAACGACTTAATGCCCCAACTCCGCGAATGGGAGGGGGCTAACGATGGCAATTCTATTGGCGTAGTGAGAAGAGCGCTAAACCTGTCATTATTACGCCATGGAGAGCATGGGCGATCGCGCCATTACTGGATCAGTATCCGCATCCGATGATGCAGGATTACGCAGCGATGTCCGCCGTCTTGGCGATCTTCTAGGTGAAACTCTTGTTAGACAAGAAGGACCAGAACTTTTAGCACTCGTTGAAGCTGTGCGAAAAGCAGGGCGTGAAGGTGGCGGTGCAGATTTATTAGCATCGTTATCTGTTGAAGATTCTGTTCAACTAGTGCGCGCATTTAGTACATATTTTCATTTAGCAAATGTTGCAGAACAAGTTCACCGCTCACGCGTTTTAGCAGATGCCCGCTCTGAGGGTGGCTCATGGCTAACTCGGGCAGTAAATAGAATTATCACTGCGCAACAAGAACAAACACCTGGTCATGAACTAACTCGTAGCGATATCGAGCAATGGGTCGGCGAACTTATGGTTCGCCCAGTATTTACTGCTCACCCAACTGAGGCCGCGCGTCGCTCTATTCTCAATAAATTAGGACGAGTCGCTGATCTTTTGGATCAAGGAAAAGATCCAAATCAAAGTGATCGCCTTGCAGAAACTATCGACCTTTTGTGGCAAACAGATGAACTTCGACTAGATAGACCAGAACCACTTGATGAAGCGATGAATGCTCTTTATTACTTAGATGATTTATTCCGCCAGACTGTTCCAGAAGTTCTCAATGATTTTGCGCGTGAGATGAAGCGCCTTGATATTGAAATTCCAGTAACAGCGCGCCCACTCTCATTCGGTAGCTGGATCGGTGGAGACCGCGATGGAAATCCAAATGTGACAGCGCAAGTAACGCGCGATGCCATGGTGCTACAAGTTGGTCATGCAATTCGAGTAACGATTGCTGCAATGGATCAATTACGACAAATGCTCTCTGTTTCGACGAAAATTACTGGTGCAACGCCAGAGCTCAGCGCATCAGTTGCAGACGATCTCAAACATATTCCAGAATTCGAATCACGTTTCAAGCGCCTCAATGTTGAAGAGCCGTATCGTTTGAAGGCAACAGCAATCGTGCATCGCTTAGCAATGACTCGCGATCGCCATGCACAAGGTGGGCCACATGTTCCACATCGCGACTACAACGATATGAATGAATTACTCGCTGACCTGACTTTGATGCGTGATTCATTATTTGCCCAAAAAGGCGAAATGATTGCTACAGGTCTTTTGGAGCGCACAATCCGCACTATTGCAGCTTTTGGACTCACACATGCAACCATGGATGTTCGCGAACATTCCGATGCACATCATCACTTACTTGCCCAAGCACTCAGCGATGACGCATACGCAAATCGCTCACACGATGAGCGCTTCGAGATTCTTACTGGCGTGCTTCAAAAAGGAAGTTCAC
>CAIZHT010000143.1 GCA_903932885.1 uncultured Actinomycetes bacterium | reverse complement strand
GGGTGTTACACCATTTAGTAATGCTTATTTGATTATGTTGTTGCCGTATTCAATTGTCACAATTTCTATTGTTACTGCAATGCTTCCACATCTATCCCGCCTTGCAATTGATAAAAAGGTAGATGAAGTGCGCGAACAATTAGTGCGCGCTATCCGAATGGTTGGCGTAGTTACAGTCCCAAGTGCTGTCGCGTTATTATTATTTGGTCCACTCATTACAGAAGTTTTATTTTTTGGTATCGGTTCGGATGATTCGCGCTATATCGGCTACGTATTATCTGCTCTTAGTTTCGGCCTTGTCGCATTCTCTATCAACTTAATTTTGATACGAGGCTTCAATGCATTTGAAGATACTCGCACTCAAGTTGGCTCAATCCTCGTTATAAATTTGATTTCTATCGCTCTCTCCTATCTATTTTTATTCACGCTTCAAAATAAATGGATAACGGTCGGATTAGGTGCCGCCTTCTCTATTAGTTATTTAGTTGGTTTATTTGTGACCCTCTCACTACTCAAGCGCCACATCGGAAAACTCGCAATTCGAGAATTTGCTCCACAACATATCCGCCTATTCATAGCATCATTTATTGCTATGGGGCCATTGTTCTTAATCTCTTATTACTTTGATTGGGTCGGTGCTGACACTTCTTCAGCAATGCGGGCTTTGGAATTACTCGCTGTCATGGTGATTAGTTTTATTGGCTTCTTCTTCACCTCCCGTTTACTCCGTATTGAAGAGATCTCACTCGGTAAAGAGTTAGTCACCTCTCTTTTGGGTCGCAACAAGAGTGTGGAATAAAAGGAGATAAATTAGGGTTATGGTGGATATATGAGCGATGTGAGAGAAGTAGTCATTGTTGGTTCTGGTCCTGCTGGATACACAGCAGCAATTTATGCTTCGCGCGCGCAATTATCTCCACTTATGTACGAGGGTTCGGTCACCGCAGGTGGTGCGCTTATGAATACAACCGAGGTTGAGAATTTTCCTGGATTTGTTGATGGCGTGATGGGTCCAGACCTTATGGATTCGATGCGCAAACAGGCAGCGCGTTTTGGAACCGAACTTATTACTGACGACATCGTTGAGATGGATCTCTCTGGTGATATCAAGATTTTAAAAGATGGTTCTGGAAATACCGTAAAAGCAAAATCTGTAATTTTGGCAATGGGTTCTGCCTATCGTGAAATCGGATTAGTCAATGAAAAGAGATTATCTGGGCGCGGAGTTTCATGGTGTGCCACATGCGATGGTTTCTTCTTCCGCAATCAAACAATTGCAGTAGTGGGTGGTGGTGATTCGGCAATAGAGGAGGCAACTTTTCTAACAAAATTCGCCGACAAAGTTGTGTTGATCCATCGTCGTGATTCACTACGTGCTTCAAAAATTATGGCTGATCGCGCCCATGCAAATCCAAAGATTGAATTTTTATGGAACACAGAAGTAATTGATGTGCTTGGAGCTGAAAAAGTAGAGGGGCTCCAACTGAGAAATACACTTGATGGATCGGTAAGTACTCGTGATTTCACTGGCCTCTTTGTTGCTATCGGACATATTCCTCGTAGCGAACTAATAACTACTCAGATTGATCTAGATGCCGAGGGTTATGTAAAAGTTGAGGGAAGATCAACGCGTACAAACCTAACGGGAGTTTTTGCCTGTGGGGATTTAGTTGATCACACCTATCGTCAGGCAATTACCGCCGCAGGATCAGGCTGTCAGGCAGCCCTTGATGCTGAAAAGTTTCTCTCGCACCACTAAAGTTCAATCCATACACACATCTAAATCCAAGGAGTAATCATGGCCGGCACAACTGCAGTAACGACAGCTAATTTTGATGAAGTTGTACTCAAGAGCACGACCCCTGTTCTCGTTGATTTCTGGGCAGAGTGGTGTGGTCCTTGCCGCGCAGTTGGACCAATCCTTGAAGAGATTTCAAATGAGCATGGCGACAAGATTAAGATCGTAAAACTCAATACTGATGAAGAATCTGCCATTGCAATCAAATATGGAATTACATCAATTCCTACAATGAATCTCTTCCACAATGGTCAGATTGTAAAATCAATCGTTGGCGCTAAACCAAAGCCAGCTCTACTCAAAGAGCTCGAAGGTTTTATTTAATCAGTTCTGGAAATAAAGGAGAGAAATTATGAAAGAGCTCTCTCCTGATGAGATACGTTCCTTTCAACAACAACGTGGTCTCAATATCACCGGCATTATCGATGATGTAACTGCGCGCGCGCTAGAAGAGGCGCGTTGGAAACTTGGAGATCGCTCTATTTATTTGCAAGAGACTCCTTTGATGCGCGGTGATGATGTTGCAACTCTTCAATCCAGACTCACTGAAATGGGTTTTGATTGCGGTCGAGTTGATGGAATTTTCGGTCTGCGTACAGAGAGCGCTGTCAAAGAATTCCAGCGTTCTGCCGGTATCACACAAGATGGAAAATGTGGTCCTGCAACAATTATCGCTTTACTTAGACTCTCACGAATTGTTTCAGGTGGTTTGCCATCTGTACTTCGTGAAAGTGCGGTGCAGAAAAATCGTGGACCAGCACTAGCAAATAAAGTCATTGTCTTAGATCCCGCCGGTGGAGAAGATCAAGTGATTCTCCATGATGTTGCACTGAGAACCGAAGGTCGCTTGCTCGCTCTTGGCGCTAGCGTTTTTCTCTCTCGTGGACTAAAAACAAATCCAACTGAAACAGAGCGCATAGCATTTACAAATAAAAGTGGTGCAGACTTGATGATCTCTTTGAATACAGATACATATCCAAATGAATTAGCGCATGGTTGTTCAACATATTTCTATGGCGCAGATGCACATGGAATTCACTCTGTTGTTGGGGAACGTTTTGCAAATATCGTGCAGCGAGAAATTTGCGCTCGAACAGATTTAGTAAATTGTCATACGCATGCCAAAAGTTGGGATTTGTTGCGCCTTACAAAAGCCCCCGCTGTGCGAATTGATTTGGGTTACCTCACAAATAGTGGTGATTTATCGCGCCTTAGCCGTCCTGATTTTCGAGATGTTATTGCTGAGGCTCTAGTGATTGCGATTCAGCGACTTTATTTAGCGGCCGAAGATGATGCAAAAACAGGCACGCTTCGCTTATCCGATCTTCGTAGCGCCGGTATTCGTCGCTAAATAACTCGTCGCGCATATGCGCGACTATGTGGAATGATGTGCGCCATGAGCGAGCTAACGTCACGTTTCCAAACGGGCGACCCACAGCACCTCGAACGTCGTTTTGCAGCCCGAGCTGTAGGCATGCAGCCGAGTGAAATTCGTTCACTTTTTGCTGTTGCTTCTCGCCCTGAAATCGTTTCGCTTGCAGGTGGAATGCCAAATCTTTCGGCACTACCAATGGGAATGATGGCCGACGTTGTACATAACTTAATTTCAACAAATGGCGCAGAAGCGTTGCAATATGGAAGTGGTCAAGGCCATCCAAAGTTGCGCGAACAGATTTGCGATGTAATGGCACTCGAAGGAATTCGAGCCAATGCTGATGACATTGTTGTTACAACAGGATCCCAGCAAGCACTAGATCTAATATCCCGTATTTTTATTGATCCAGGCGATGTTGTTCTTGTTGAAGCGCCTTCATACGTTGGTGCGCTTGGAACTTTTCATCAGTACGAAGCATCAGTTGTCCATGTTGAATTAGATTCAAATGGAATGGTTCCAGAGGCACTACGTCAAGCAATTAAGAGTGTGCGCGCTGCTGGGCGTAAAATAAAGTTTTTGTATTTGATCCCGAATTACCAAAATCCATCTGGTGTTTTATTGCCTGCAGATCGCCGAACCGAAATTCTCGAAATCTGTCGTAAAGAAGAGATTTTCGTAGTTGAAGATAACCCTTATGGTTTATTAGGTTTTGATCGTCCATCTCCCAATGCAATGCGCGCTGAAGATAGCGAGAATGTTATTTATCTTGGCTCTTTCTCTAAGACAATCTCTCCGGGTTTGCGTGTCGGTTGGGCGCTTGTTCCGCCATCACTGAAAGAAAAATTGGTTATTGCTAGCGAGTCTTCGATCTTGTGTCCTTCAAACTTCACTCAACTTACAATTTCTAATTACTTAGCCGATCAACCATGGCGCGATCAGATTGCTAGCTTCTGTAATCTTTATAAAGTACGTCGTGATGCAATGCTTGAATCGCTCACTGAACATTTCCCAGCATCTGCAACATGGACAAAACCTGGTGGCGGTTTTTATGTCTGGGTTACTTTGCCGCCAGAAATTGATACAAAAGCAATGATGCCAAAGGCGATTGTTGCCAAGGTTGCATACGTTCCTGGAACCGCTTTTTATGCCGATGGCCTTGGTAGCTGGGCTATGCGTCTTTCATATTGCTATCCAACCCCTGAGCGAATTCGCGAAGGCGTAAAGGCATTGGGTGGAGTTATCAAACAAGAGATTGAGCGTCGCAATAGTGGATATGAGCTAAAGAACTAACCTTCTATTGCTTTAGTAATTCGTTGTAAATCTTCTATCCCTGCATATTCAATAATTATTTTGCCCTTTGTTGGTGTTCCCTCAATTATTGCGCGGGTGTCGAGGGCATCTCCAATACGCTCGGCAATCTCAGTAAATTCCACAGGTGTTGAGCTCTTCTTTGTTTTCTTTTTCCCACTTTTTGAGGGGGATGTTGAGGCAATAATCTCTTCGACAGAGCGAACACTTAGGCCTTCAGAAATAATTCTTTTAGCTAGCGCCTCAATCTCTTGAGCAGAAGCTAGCCCAAGTAGCGCACGGGCATGTCCTGCTGAAATTAAACCTGTGGCAACAGATCTCTGAACTGACGCAGGCAAATTCATAAGACGAATCATGTTTGAGATCAAAGGGCGAGAGCGACCAAGTTTTGTCGCCAACTCTTCATGTGTGCAATTGAAATCGGTAAGTAATTGTGAATATGCAGCGCCTTCTTCAAGTGGATTGAGTTCACTGCGATGAATATTTTCAATGAGTGCTTCACGTAACAATTCATTATCTGGTGTCTGTCTAATGATTACAGGAATTGAAGTAAGTCCTGCAGCTTTTGCTGCGCGGAAGCGTCGCTCTCCCATAATAAGTTCGTAACGCCCTGGTGATGTTTGGCGCACTACTGGAGGTTGCAGTATTCCAATTTCTTGAATAGAAGCAATTAATTCTTTGAGTGCAACTTCGTCAAAGTTTTTACGTGGTTGGCGTGGGTTTGGTGAGATAGATGAAATCAAAACTTCGTTTTGTTGTCCGACTTCATTTCCTGCAACTGTGAGTGATGTTGGAATCAATGCATCTAAATTAGTGCCGAGCCCACCACGTCTTGCCATTATGCGATCTCACCTTCACGTTTGTAATTGATACTAACTACATTGGAATCAAATGGTTTTGCGCGCTCTGCTAACTCGCGTGCAACTTGCATATATGCAACCGCACCAGGTGATGATGCATCATAAGTCATTACCGTTTGGTTATATCCGGGTGCCTCAGATACACGCACTGCGCGAGGAATAGGAATGTTAATTAGTTCATTTGGATAATGTTTTCTAATTTCATCTGCAACATCATTAGCTAGTCGCGTTCTGCTATCAAACATAGTGAGTACAAATGTTGAAAGTTTTAATTCTGTATTCAATCTCTTCTTTACTAATTCAAATGTTTTCAATAGTTGTGACAAACCTTCAAGTGCGTAATATTCACATTGAATTGGAATCAACATTTCTTTTGCAGCAGTGAGTGCATTTATTGTTAG
>CAIZHT010000142.1 GCA_903932885.1 uncultured Actinomycetes bacterium | reverse complement strand
GCAGTCATAGGCGGAGATGGAATCGGTCCAGATGTTGTGGCCGAAGGAATCAAAGTTTTAGATGTAATTGCTAAAAAGTATGACCTTTCATTTGAAAAAACTTCATTTGAATTAGGCGCAGTTTCTTGGCGCAAAACAGGTGAGGCACTGTCAGATGCGGTACTTGCTGAAATTGCAAAAAACGATGTCATTCTCTTTGGTGCAGTCGGAGATTTCAGTGTTCCTAATGGTGTGCTTGAGCGAGGAATTATTCTCAAACTCAGATTTGCCTTTGATCACTATGTAAATCTTCGCCCAGCAAAGTTGATGCCAGGAATATCAACACCGCTAGCAACAGATAAACCTATTGATTTCATCGTGGTGCGCGAAGGAACTGAAGGGCCATATGCCGGTTCAGGTGGAAACTTTGCAATGGGCACCGAGCGTGAAGTTGCAACGGAAGAGAGCATCAACACTCGCCACGGCGTAGAGCGCGTTATCCGTGATGCATTTGAGCGAACAACTTTGCGTGAGCGCAAGAAATTGACGATGGTTCATAAGAACAACGTCCTCGTTCATGCTGGAGATTTATGGACTCGCACCTTCAATGAAGTTGCAAAAGAGTATCCAACTGTAACTACTGAGTATTTACACGCCGATGCAGCAGCAATGTTTATGGTTACAAATCCAGAGCGTTTCGATGTTGTTGTTGCAGATAATCTTTTTGGAGATCTACTCACTGATATCGCCGCAGCAATTTGCGGTGGTATTGGTTTAGCTGCTTCAGGAAATATCAACCCTGAGAAGAAATTCCCATCGATGTTTGAACCAGTACACGGTTCTGCACCAGATATTGCAGGTAAAGGAATTGCTGATCCAACAGCGACAGTTATGTCAGTTGCTTTGATGCTCGATCACCTTGGTCTAAGCGATGCTGCACGCGATGTAGAGCGCGCAGTTGCAAAAGATTTAGCATCACGCGGTAGCGCAAAGCGCAGCACGAGTGAAATAGGAGATGCGCTCGTCGCAGCCCTCTGATTATGAAAATTTCACTCAACCCACAAGCAAAAGATGCCGCTACTCGCGACGCACTGGTTGCTGAAGGTGGTTTTGGTAAGTACTACACAGATCACATGGTTGTGTGCGAGTGGAGTGAGAAGGATGGTTGGGGCGAGCCAGAGCTAAAGCCTTATGGCCCTATTTCATTAGATCCTGCAACTGCGGTTTTTCATTACGGCCAAGAAATCTTTGAAGGCATGAAGGCGTATCGCCAACCGGATAAGAGCATTGCACTCTTTCGTCCAGAAGCTAATGCACAGCGCTTTGCGCGCTCTGCAAAACGTTTAGCACTTCCTGAAATGCCAGAAAGTTTATTTCTTGAAACAGTTGAGACTCTTGTTCAGCACGATGGTGGCTGGGTGCCAAATAAAGTTGGTGAATCTCTCTACCTTCGCCCATTTATGTTTGCAACAGAAGTTGGACTAGGTGTTCGCCCATCAAATAAAGCCCTGTATATGTTGATTGCAACACCAGTTGGTGCTTACTTTGATCCGTCAAAGGCCGTCAGTGTCTGGATTTCAACTGAATATGTTCGCGCAGCACTTGGTGGTACAGGTGAAGCAAAGTGTGGCGGAAACTATGCGGCCTCACTCGTTGCACAAAAAGCAGCAGCAGCTCAAGGGTGCGATCAAGTTGTATGGATTGATGCAGTAGAGCGCAGATGGATTGAAGAGATGGGTGGCATGAACCTGTACTTCGTCAAAGGTACTGGCGCAGATGCAACAGTTATGACACCGAAACTCACCGGAACTTTACTGCCAGGTATTACTCGTGATTCAATTTTGAGCGTTGCAGCAGATCTGGGTTATAAAGTTGAAGAAACAATGATCAGCATTGATGATTGGCGCGACGGTGTTGCAAGTGGCCTCATCACTGAAATTTTTGCATGTGGAACCGCAGCGGTAGTTTCACCTGTTGGTCAAGCAAAAAGCACCATGGGCACCTGGGT
>CAIZHT010000141.1 GCA_903932885.1 uncultured Actinomycetes bacterium | reverse complement strand
GCAGTCATTATTCTTCTTACGTACGGAAATTTACGTGGAGTCAAAGAGGCGGGCAAGGCATTCGCGTTTCCTACATATTTCTTCGTTGGATGTATGGCAATCGTATTTTCGATGGGGCTATATAGACAATTTTCTGGAACGCTTACTCGTCTTTCAACAGATCAACCAGGTGCTGTTGAAATTGGGCAGGAGCAAGGATTACTTACATTTGCAGCAATCTTTATTTTGCTTCGTGCTTTTGCTAACGGTGGCTCCTCCCTTACTGGCCTAGAAGCAATATCTGACGGAGTTGCTCTCTTTAAAACTCCAGAGCATGTCAACGCACGCCGAACTCTTGTACTTATGAGCGCAATTCTTGGAACACTCGTTCTTGGAGTTTCATGGTTTGCACACAAAATTCATGCCGTCCCTTATGAATCAGGAACACCTACCCTTATCTCTCAAATTGCAAAGGTAATTGTGGGCGATGGCGCCTTTGGCCAATTTATGTTCGTGATGGTCCAGCTAGCAACAATGCTTATTCTCTTTGCCGGTGCAAATACAACGTATAGCGCATTTCCTCTTCTAGTAAATTTCGTGGCATCAGATGGCTATCTCCCACGGCAACTAACAAAGCGTGGACACCGATTGGCATTTTCAAATGGAATTCTACTTCTTGCCGGTGGCGGGCTCTTTCTTGTTGTTATCACCGCCGGATCAGTAGAACACCTAGTTGCTTTTTATGCATTAGGCGTCTTTACAGGATTTACTCTTGCTGGATTTGGTATGACGCGTCATTCACTTCGAACTCGCCCAAAGTCATGGCGCCTCAAAGTCTTTATTAATTTCTTAGCGGGCAGCATTTCACTTTTAGTTGTAATTATTTTTTCAATAGTTAAGTTCAGCGAAGGTGCCTGGTTGGTACTTGTTACAGCTCCGATTCTCGTCATGATCTTTTTGCGCCTTCGTACTCAGTACACACGCGAACAAAATGCGCTTTTGGTCAAGCAAGAGAATGAACGCGCTACTTCTATTGCTCGCCACGATGTAACTGTTCTAGTCGATAACGTTGACCTAGCTACAGTCGGTGCCGTGCGATATGCGCGCTCACTCAAACCTAGAAATCTATCTGCGGTGCACTTTGTAATAGATGATCGTCGCGCGGAAGCAATTGCTAAAGCCTGGGCAGAATCAGAAGCACTCGATGATGTAGCCCTAGAACTTATTGATTGTCCAGATCGTAGACTTCCAAATTCGGCGCTTGATTATGCAATTCGAATGACTGAAAAGAAAGATGTCGAACTAACGCTTCTTGTGCCTCGTCGTTCATACTCACGCTTTCTAGGACGATTGCTTCATGATCAAACCGCTGAAGAGATTGCAGCACCGATTTCGCAATTGAGCCGAGTTGTAGCAACGATTGTGCCATTTGATGTCAACAAAATTACATCTGGGCAAGGAGTATCGGTTCAACTTGCCGCAAGTAAATCTCTTGTTGAAACTAAGGATGTTGTTAATAAACCTATTACGCCACCAATCAATATTGAACCAATTAGTCATTATGCAGAAAACCTAACGCCAATAGGCAAGATCCAATGGCGAAAGCGTGCGCAAGTACAGGGACAAGTAACGTCGATAAAGACTGCTGCAAGTGGTTCTGCGCCATTGCTTCATGTTGAACTATGGGATGAAACAGGCGGTGTGACTCTTCACTTCATCGGTCGTCGCGAAATATCTGGCCTTGAAGTTGGTTCACAACTTCGCGCTGAAGGAATGGTTGGCGAAGAAGAAGGTTCGCTAACGATTCTAAATCCGTCGTACGAACTACTTATTTAGCACTAGCGGTGGGATTTGAAAAAATCCTGCAACAGCTTTGATGACTCCTCGGCCATAACGCCGGTGCGTACCTCTACTTTATGAAGTGAGCGCGAGTCGCGAAGTAGATCCCACACTGAACCTACTGCCCCAGCTTTTTCATCCCAAGCTCCAAAAACAAGTGTGGATATTCTAGATTGAGCAATCGCGCCAGCACACATCGCACATGGTTCAAGTGTTACGACAAGGGTGCAACCATCGAGTCGCCATGTACCAAGTGATTGCGCAGCAGCGCGAATCGCAACAATTTCTGC
>CAIZHT010000140.1 GCA_903932885.1 uncultured Actinomycetes bacterium | reverse complement strand
GTGAGCAATACCTGCGATGCAACGATTGAATGCTTGGCAAAGCTTTCGGTGTAACGAGCAATCAGTAAGCCCTGGCCAACAGATGCTGCTGCTTGTTGTGTTGCAAGATCTTGTGGGCGCGTGCTCAGCCCCAATGGTGCAAGGCCAGCAGCTATAGCACCTGATGAAACAACGACAACTTCGGCTCCACGCTTTTTGCATGCAGCAACAACGCTTACTAATTTATTGACAGATTCGGTATCTAATTGCGATCCCGCACTACCTGTTAGAGAGGACGAGCCAATCTTGATAACGATGCGCTTGGCAGAGGTGATGCTTGCACGGCTCACTTTGCATCTCCATCCTCTTTTTCATCTTTAATTGGTTCCACAAGTTTAGGCGTATGTGGGTCAATCACGTTGTACTCCCACTGCATTGCAATCTCGTCATCGCTCAATACATCTTCTTCTTCGCGAACAGGAGCGCCCCATGAACCCTCGAGTCGTGAATCCTCGCCGCGACGATGCAAATGGCCAGCTAATAGCTCGGCGCCTGCCTCGATTGTTGGCTCCCAATCAAATACAACTTCATTATCTCCGCTACCGATGCGAACTTCACTTCCTGCAACAGCACCCTTTTTGAAGAGCTCTTTCTCAACACCTAATTGAGCAAGACGATCTGCAAGGTAACCAATTGCTTCTGCGTTCTTGAAATTTGTTTGGCGTACCCAACGCACAACTTTATTTCCGCGCACAGTAAATGAACCATCTTCATTTGCTTTGACAGTAAATCCTGAATCATCAACAGGAGTTGGGCGCAAGATAATTCGCGTACGCTCCTCTACTGCCATCTCTGCGCGCTCTTTTTGAATGAGGCGTGCCATGGCATAGGTAAGTTCTTGTAAGCCAGCGCGACTTGCAGCCGAGACTGAATAAACTTCATAACCTTTATCGCGCAGATTTTGTTCAACCATTTCGGCCATTGCAGCGCCATCTGGAATATCAATCTTATTGAGAGCAATGATGCGTGTGCGATCTTCAAGTCCACCATATTGCTTTAGCTCAAGTTCAATTGCTTCTAAATCTGCAACTGGATTTCGATCAGTCTCTAGAGTTCCGCAATCAAGAACATGAACAAGTGCAACGCAGCGCTCAACGTGGCGCAAGAATTCAAGGCCTAAACCTTTTCCTTGGCTAGCACCTGGTATCAACCCTGGAACATCGGCCACAGTAAATCGAGTTCCACCAGCTTGAACAACACCAAGATTTGGAATCAAGGTTGTAAATGGATAGTCAGCAATCTTTGGGCGTGCAGATGAGATTGCAGCAATTAGAGAGGATTTTCCAGCACTTGGAAAACCAACGAGTGCGATATCTGCAACAGATTTCAATTCCAATTGCAAAATACGTTCTTCACCTGGTTCGCCAAGGAGTGCGAAACCTGGTGCGCGGCGCTTAGAAGATGAGAGTGCTAAATTTCCAAGCCCACCAAAGCCACCCTGGGCAGCAACAAATGTTGTTCCTGTACCTATGAGGTCAGCAATTTGCACTCCTGC
>CAIZHT010000139.1 GCA_903932885.1 uncultured Actinomycetes bacterium | reverse complement strand
TGCAGTGCGATAGCAATGCACTACTTAGATGATGCTCTCGACAATCAATATTCAATCGATATCCAAGGTGGTGGAAGCGATCTGATTTTCCCACATCACGAAATGAGCGCTGCTCAAAGCAAAGCGATTTCAGGCAAAGAGTTTGCACGTGCATATGTTCATTCGGGAATGATTGGTCTTGACGGCGAAAAGATGAGTAAGAGTAAGGGAAATCTTCTCTTTGTTTCAAAAATGGTCAACGAGGGAACAAACCCCATGGTCATACGTCTAGCACTCATATCTGCGCATTACGCCAGCGATCGTATGTGGACTTCATCGTTACTCGACAATGCCCGCGATCTTCTAGAACGAATGACGATTGCTCTCTCACGCGAAGAAGTAGCCCCTACAAGACCTGTTATAGAGGCAATAGTGAGCGCACTGTCAAACAATTTGGATACACCTGCAGCACTAGAAGCGATTTCACTATGGTGTAATGAAAGCTTGAAGGGTTCTACAGGGGGAGAAGCAGGCGAGCTCTCGAGAGCTATTGATACTCTCTTAGGAATAGCGATCTAATCTTTTTGCCTGCGTAGATAGCGTTCGAATTCTTTTGCGATGCTTTCACCTGATGCCTCGGGTATTTCACTAGCATCTTTACTTTCTTCCAATGACTTGATGTATTCAGCTATATCGCTATCTTCTTTTGCCATTGAATCAACTGCTGCCTCCCACGCAATAGATTCAGTGGGTAATTCACCTAATGGTAAATCGATTTCCAAGAAATCTTCTAGTGCGTTGATGAGTGCCAAAGATGCTTTAGGTGAAGGAGATTGAGATGCATAATGAGGAACAGCTGCCCACAGAGAGATTGCATCAATTCCGCGTTTGAAACAATTATCTTGGATTATTCCCAATATTCCAGTAGGGCCTTCATAGCGTGAAGTTTCAACACCTAATCTCTTTGCTAAATCAGGATGTCCTCCAGTTCCGCTCACGCTAATCGATCGCGTATGTGGAGCATCGGCTAAAAGGGATCCAAGAGTGATTACTAATGAAACATCTAAATCGTCTGCCAAATCAAGAATTTCGCGAGTGAAGTATTTCCATCGCATCGAAGGCTCCGCACCTTGAACGATTACGAAATCGTTTTCTAAATGTGGGGTTTGAATGCCAAAAACTCGTGTTGTAGGCCATGTAATGGATCGGATTTGGGATTCATCTAAATCGATTATTGGTCGATTCACCTGAAAATCGTAAAACTCTTCGGGATCAATTTCTGCAATCAATTCGGGAATCATTGAGGTTGTATCGCCACTCCAGGCACCCAGAAGATGAGCCAGTGCTCCAGAGGCTGCTTCACCGGCATCGTTCCATCCAGTAAAAGCGACCACCATGACGGGGGTGCGAAGCGCTGGAATTTTGAGAATCTCCATATCGACACCTTACGGTAACCTTCGACAAGTGAGTAAGTTGAAATCGTCGCAGACGAGCCCGGGTCTCTTGCGCAGAGCCCTCACAACTCGAGTAGTTATCGCCGATGGCGCTATGGGGACGATGCTCCAAGAGGCCAATCCAACGCTAGAAGATTTCCAAGGTCATGAAGGCTGCAACGAAATTCTCAATGTGAGCCGTCCCGATATTGTCGCAAGCGTTCATAATGCATATTTGAGCGTGGGAGTTGATGCGATTGAGACGAACACTTTTGGAGCGAACTGGGCAAATCTTGCAGAATATTCCATCGAGGATCGTATTTACGAGTTGGCATTTGAAGGTGCAAAAATTGCACGCACATGTGCTGATTCATTTACTACCGCAGATAGACCACGCTTCGTCTTAGGTTCACTTGGTCCCGGTACGAAATTACCAAGTCTTGGACATACAACATATGAAAAGTTACGAGATGCGTACGAGTTGGCCTCGCAGGGACTTATCGATGGCGGCGTTGATGCACTTTTGATTGAAACTACTCAGGATTTATTGCAAGCAAAGGCAGCGGTAAATGGCGGACGAAATGCAATCAATAAGAGTGATCGCGATATCGTCCTAATCGCTCAGGTAACAGTTGAAACAACAGGCACAATGTTGCTCGGTTCTGAAATAGGTGCAGCTCTCAATGCTTTGGAACCTCTCGATATCGATTTGATTGGTCTCAATTGTGCAACTGGTCCGACAGAAATGTCTGAACACCTACGATATCTTTCGAAGAGCGCGCACTGTGGAATTTCAGTGATGCCAAATGCGGGTCTCCCAATCCTTGGTGCAAATGGCGCTCACTATCCACTCAATCCCGCGGAGTTAGCTATTGCTCTCAAAGGTTTTGTAAAAGATTATGGCGTCTCTCTCATCGGTGGATGTTGTGGAACAACTCCTGAACACCTCAAGGCAGTCGTTGATGAAGTAGGTGGAACGAAAAATCTCGAACGTGCTACAGAAATTGAACCTGGAGCATCATCTCTCTATCAATATGTTCCCTTTAGGCAAGATAAGACTTATTTAGCTATTGGTGAACGTACGAATGCAAATGGCTCGCGTGCCTTTAAGGATGCGCTATTGGCGCAAGATTGGCAGACATGTGTTGAAATAGCACGAGATCAGATTCGCGATGGCGCACACATGCTAGATCTCTCTGTTGATTACGTAGGCCGCAATGGCGTTTCAGACATGTCAGAACTTGCGTCACGCTTTGCTACAGCATCGACTCTGCCAATTGTTTTGGATTCAACTGAACCTGCAGTTCTCAAAGCTGGGTTAGAGCATCTTGGTGGTCGAAGCATTATCAACTCGGTCAACTATGAAGATGGTGATGGTGCTGATTCTCGTTTTGCCAAAATAATGCCACTCGTTGTTGAACACGGGGCCGGAGTCGTGGCCCTCACCATCGATGAGAAAGGTCAAGCGCGCAATTGCGAATGGAAACTTCAAGTAGCAAGACGACTCATCAATGATCTAACAAAAAACTGGGGCATGCATACCGGCGATATTTTGATTGATTGCCTCACCTTTCCCATCGCCACAGGACAAGAAGAGACACGTCGTGATGGAATAGAAACCATCTCTGCAATCAAACAATTGAAAGTTGAATTTCCACAGGTGCAAACAACTTTAGGAGTCAGTAACGTATCTTTTGGTCTCAATCCAGCCTCACGCGTTGTCTTGAATTCAGTTTTTTTGAATGAATGCGTCAATGCTGGCTTAGATTCTGCAATTGTTCATCCATCCAAAATTATGCCTATGGCGCGTATTCCAGAGCGTCAAAAGGAAGTTGCACTCGACCTCATTTATGACCGACGTACTTTCAACGGTGATGAATGCACGTATGACCCACTGACAGAATTCCTCCAACTCTTTGAAGGCGTGGAACTTGCAGCGACGAGAAATACGCGCGCCGCCGAGCTTGCTGCTCTTCCACTTGAAAAGCGTTTGGAACGACGCATTATTGATGGCGAAAAAGTCGGCCTCGAAGACGATCTAGATTCTGCGCGAGCACAAGGCATTGCTCCACTAGCGATAATCAATGACTACTTGCTTGAAGGCATGAAAGTTGTCGGAGAACTTTTTGGTAAAGGTGAGATGC
>CAIZHT010000138.1 GCA_903932885.1 uncultured Actinomycetes bacterium | reverse complement strand
CTCATCTATTCTCAAACAATCTCGCGTTGCAAGTGAAGATCAAGATTTTGGCGGTCAGTCAATCAAAAAAGGTGATTACATGCACTTTATGATTGGCGCAGCAAACTATGACCCGGCAAAATTTAGTGATGCTGATATTTTTGATGTTGAACGCAATGATGTAGGCCATGTGAGCTTTGGCCACGGAATCCATTTTTGTATCGGTGCACCGTTAGCCAGGTTAGAAGCGCGCATTGCGCTACGCGCATTACTAGAGCGCTTATCTCGAATAGAAATACTCGAGCCATTACCTGCCTACCCAGAGTTATTTGCTGTACGCAAACCTTTGCATCTCTGGCTTAGGAACCTTTAGAAACGATACAAACGCTTCGCATTTCCATTACAGATAAGTGCTTGCTCTGATTGACTAAGTGAACCAATGTATTCACGCATGAACTCAATAATCGTCGCATACGATGTGTACAAGCGATCAACTGGCCAGTTCGAACCGAGAACACATCGCTTGGCACCGAATGCTTCTAATGAAGCTTCAGCCCATGGACGTAGTGATTCTTTACTAATTAGAGGATCTGTCATAGGTAATCCACTGATCTTCATTGTGACATTTTGCGCTGTTGCAAGCTTATTAATCTCAGTCTTCCATGATGCGAAGTAGGCAGCATCGCGTTTGCGAGGGAAACCAATGTGTTGCAAAACTATTTCCAGTTCCGGATGGCGCTGTGCAAGTTTGAGTGCTTCTGCCATATTTGGCCATTCACAATCAAGATCAAAAACTAATTTATGTTTTGTCATGTAATCAAGAGAAGCTTCATAGGTTGGATTAGTCTCTTTTCGAGAGAACATTATCTCCGCATTAAAATCACGTATGCCGACAAAAAGTTTTGATTGCATATGGCCTTCAAGTTCTTTGATGGCGTTCTCACTACCTAAAGAAGAATCACCAATAATTCGCATCGGCGCAGGCCCAGTCTTGGCCATCTCTGTTAGCCAGACAGTTTCGGTTACTGGGTTTGGTGAACCGATTGCTGCTTGAACATGTACAAAACCTTCAATGCCGGAGAAGCGCGCCTCTGCCCATAAATTATCGAGAACATATGCCTCAGACTTCATCCCATCGATATTTCCTAAAATAGGGTGAATAAAATCTTTATCCAGCCAGACCCATTTCAATTCAGGATGCTTTTTATCCCAAAGATGCATATGTGTATCGATGATTGGCAATGAAGTGGCCATGACAAGACCTTTCGGTAGTTAGATTAGGCGGGTACAATTGGAAATACGGTATCGCTTTGTACCAATAAAAAAAAGAGTTTTGAAGGAGAATTGTGCGAATAGTAAAGATCGAGCCGATTCCAGTCGCATATCCAGAACCTAACGACTTCAATGCAGAGCGCTACCTCTGTCTAGTAAAGATTACGACCGATGATGGCATTGTCGGTTGGGGCGAATCCATTACTCAATTCAAAGAAGCTAATGCTGCAACAGCTGCTCTTATCAACGGGCTTGCAGAATTTGTCATTGGTAAAGATCCACTAGATAACGGCGCAATTTGGCGCGCAATCAAAGAGCGTTACTGGTGGTACGGATACCGTGGCGGCCTTGCTGCATACGCACTATCTGCAATAGATATTGCACTCTGGGATATAAAAGGAAAAGCGCTCAATACAAGTTTGCTCCAATTACTCGGTGGCGCTGTACATGAAAAACTTCCTGTAATCGCATCAGGTCACGCGCACGATGAATCAATTCCTAAGATGGCTGAACAAGCACAAGAGTGGCTCAGCACAGGTATGCAAGGAATGAAAGTTGGATTTGGTAAAAGAGGAAATGCCCATCTTGGTTATGAACATGATCGCGATGTTGAATATGTAAAGCAGATGCGAAAAGCAATCGGTCCAGACAAAATGCTCATGATCGATATGGGATATGCAATCAAATGGGATGTTGCAACTGCAGTAAAGCGCGTTCAAGCATTTGATGAATACAACATTGATTGGATTGAAGAGCCACTAGGTGCTTGGGATCCGGAGGGTTATCGCACACTTCGTGACAAAACAAAATGTTTAATTGCATACGGTGAGCGTGAATGGAATGTTGATGGATTTGATCAAATCCTTGCAACAGGAACATGCGATGTATTTGGAATCGATCCAGGTCGCGCTGAAGGTGTAACAGGTTTCGTAAAAGCAGTTGCGCGCATCGAATCACATCGTCGCCAAGCAAATGCACACGCTTGGTCTTCAGCAATTGTCTCTGCCGCTAGTTTGGCAGTGAGCTTTAGTTCATTGGCCTTCAAACTCTTTGAATTCAAGCCTTTACGTAACCCAATGCAGCACGAGCTTGTTTCAGAGCCTTTCGAGCAAAAAGATGGCTGGATTTATCCACCATCAGATAAGCCAGGATTAGGCATTGAAATAAATGAAGATGTTGTAAATCGCTACCGTCAAAATTTCTAAGTTATTTTCTGTGCGGTGCTGATTTTCTAATTGCTGGGCGCTTTCCATCAAAGCGAATAGGTAG
>CAIZHT010000137.1 GCA_903932885.1 uncultured Actinomycetes bacterium | reverse complement strand
ATTTTCTTTCCGTTGGAATAAAAGGTGACTTTGCCATCAAAATCAACTGTGGAGCGAATGGTAGATGCTGATCGATACGTTGCCGTGGTTAAGCCACTTGTGAGGGCAATCGAGTGAGATGTTGGGGCTAACGATGCGTTATAGCTCTCCTGAATACTTGATGCTCCAATATCTGAGAGCCACAATTTAAAGCTACGAATATTAAACGATCCGTAAAATTCATTCGATCCATATCTTCCAATTGCAAAGGTCGAAGGAATGCTTCCAAATCCTCGGGCTCCTCCGGCAGAGCTACCATTGCAGAATGAGAGAGATTTACTAACACCGTTTACATATGCTTTTTGACTTGCTGCGGTGGTGGACATTACAAATGTATATGTGTTAAAACTTCCAAGGAATGGTGAGATATCAAATCCAAAAATTTCTCCTGTTCCAGTATTAAAGCCAATGCAGTTATTGCTCTGCATCCAGATGTCGTAATTGACTCCCGTCCAACCCATGACCATTCCATAAGTGCCCGCACTATTGGCTTGTGTAAGAGGAACTTTCATGGTGATTTCAAAGGTGATCGATGAAAGTGCAGATGAATTGCCTACCGATCGAGTGATAAATTGCTTAGTGCCTGCTGTTGAATTCAGGGCCACCGAAGTGTCACTCGATTGGAATGTTGGTGCCGGCGTATTTGCGGTGGATAAGGTGGCGAATCCACCAAGAGAGCCATCATTGGTCCAGTTTGTTCCTGAAATTTTTGATGCAGAAGCGGTTAACGAAACAGCTGGATTGGGCACTGCCGCAACTGCTGGCTGAAAATAAAAATTAGTAGCAAAAGTTAAGAGGACCCCTGTCACTAAGACAGAGGTCCTCTTCAACATGAGAGAGTTTCGCTAAATCAATTAGCGAGGAATCTCAACTTCATCGAGACGTACCGCTTCCCCTGATCCTTGCTGATCAAATGGAGTGAAGTCGTACTCGTCGTAAGCTGCGTAAACCGCTGCCTTCGCTTCTTCAGTAGGTTCAACGCGGATGTTGCGGTAACGGGCAAGGCCTGTTCCAGCAGGGATCAACTTACCGATGATGACGTTCTCCTTAAGACCCAAGAGTGGATCTGACTTCTCAGAGAGTGCAGCGTCTGTAAGTACGCGAGTTGTTTCCTGGAATGAAGCAGCTGACAACCATGATTCAGTTGCAAGAGATGCCTTGGTGATACCCATAAGTTCTGGGCGACCTGATGCAGCCTTGCCACCGGTTGTAACAACGCGACGGTTTTCAGCTTCGAAGCGACCGCGTTCAACGAGTTCACCTGGAAGCATTTCTGTATCGCCAGCTTCAAGAACTGTGATGCGCTTGAGCATCTGGCGAACAATTACTTCGATGTGCTTATCGTGAATGCCTACGCCCTGTGAGCGGTATACGCCTTGAATTTCTTCTACCAAGTGAACTTGTGTTGCACGTGGTCCAAGAATACGTAGTACCTGCTTAGGATCAATTGCGCCGACGACCAT
>CAIZHT010000136.1 GCA_903932885.1 uncultured Actinomycetes bacterium | reverse complement strand
TTCATCGCGGTTTGTGAGGTCAAATGGAGCATGTTGAGACATGAATACGATGTCGTATTCATGTCTTGCGGGTTCGGTCAATTCCATCAAATTGTTTTTCAGGTTTCCGGTAACAAGAGTTTTTGAGCGAATATGGTTTTCAAAAAATAGTGATGAACCCTTACCAAAAGTGCAGATCAGGTCAGCCACAAGTCGGTCTTTCCCTCCCGCGCTAACTAGGTGATCCACGAAACCACTCCGATATGCATATGCATAGTTATGCCGAAGTCCGTTTTGGACTGCTATGTAAACAGGTGAAGCAACAAGAGATTTAAGAAGATAAAAGGTGGGGTCGTTATCAATGAATGTGATGACAACATGAGGCCGGTGAGTCCGTATTGCTCGAGCGAAGTATTCCTTCATCTCGAATTTTCCCCCAACTAAACATTTGAGCAGTATCCAAAAGTTGAGTTCCAATGGGTCAACGATAGAGACGGATGAACGATCGACGTAGCGAGCAAGTATGTCTATTCCATCTTTATGAATTTGAACAATGGGAACATGTGTTGGGAGACGAAATGAAATATGTGTGTTTCGAAAGACTCGAAACACACGGCGGAATTTTGAAATCATGCCTCTTTACGAAAGGACTCGACGAAGCTTTGCCCGAATCGGAATCTCGCTGTCGTAGACCTTCTTTTTACCGTCACCCAAGGCGAGCTCGATGATTCGGATATCACGAACCAATTTCTTAAGCCCCTCTGGCTCGAGGCTTGCAGAGTGGTCGGTGCCCCACATGCTTCGGTCGAGAGTGATGTGGCGTTCGATAAATGTGGCGCCAAGAGCTACAGCCGCGATTGTTACTTGTAAACCACGCTCGTGTCCTGAATATCCAATTGGGACTTTGTATTTTTCGGCAAATGTTTGAATTGCACGAAGATTCAATTCCGATGCTTCAGCCGGGTAAGTGGATGTGGCTTGCGCGATTGCAAGTGGGACATTATTGAGCAGCGAAACCGCTTTGTCTATTTCCTCTATTGATGACATTCCAGTCGACAGGATTGTTGTTGTCTTGGTCTTATTCACAGCGGTGAGAAGTTCAGAATCTGTGAGACATGCAGATGCAATCTTCTGACACGGGACATTAAATCCTTCGAGAAAATCAACAGAAGGAACGTCCCACGGCGAAGCAAACCAGTCAATCCCAATTTTTTTTGCGTATGCATCAATTTGTTCAAATTCAGGCTGTTCAAATTCAATGCGCTTCTTGTATTCGAAGTAGGTCATTGATCCCCACGGGGTTTCACGTGGAATGCTCTTCTGCTCTTCTGGCACACAAATTTCTGGAGTTCGCTTTTGGAACTTCACGGCATCACAGCCGGTTTCAACAGCCACATCCATCAGTTGCTTTGCTATTTCAATGTCACCGTTGTGGTTAATTCCGATTTCAGCAATGATGTAGACAGGCTCACCTGCGCCGATGGCTTTTTTGCCGACAGAGACTTTGTTTGTCATGTAAATACCCTAATGCAATAGAGCAACTAGCGATTGATGATCGCATCGGAAAGCTCGCGAATAGCGCCCTTTCCACCTGCGCGTGAAAGCCTCCAGTGTGCTGCTCGTGCTGCCAAAGGATGAGCATCAATTGGCGCAATCGCAAGACGCACGGCCTGCATGCACTGAAGATCGTTGATGTCGTTACCTACGTATGCGCATTGCGAAAGTGGTAACTGATTTTTCGATAACCATTCTGTAAGCGCTTCAAGCTTGTTGTCGCAAGACTGAATTACATCGATCTGCAGCTTTTCTGCTCGTTTGGATACCACGGGATTGCGTTCTTTTGAAAGTATGAGCAACTTGAGCCCCGCACTCTTCAATGCAGAAATTCCCATGCCGTCAGATCGGCTAGCCATCACCATCTCTTCGCCAGTTTCCGTGATGTACACCTGATCATCGGTCATGACTCCATCAAAATCAAAAACGATTGCTTTAATTGCCTGCAAAGATTCAGCGCTTGGCAGACTTTTGCTTTGCAGTTCAAGAGCGTTTGCAAGCCGCAGGTCTTCCGGTTCATCAATTTCCATTGACCGTTCTGCAGGGACTTCATACATTCCAATGCGTCCAAAGAACCGGTGACCATTTTCCTTGAACTGTTTAATGTTCATCGCATATAGGGCGCCTGTTTCTTTGAATTCGGGGTCTAACTGTTGCCGCGGAAGGCGTATTGCTGAATCATGATTAATTCCAATTGCATTTCCCGAACTATTCCTGCGCCAAATAAATGCATGGTTATGGGTGACTGTTAGCGCAGAGTCATGGTTCTGGAGCAACCCAAGAACA
>CAIZHT010000135.1 GCA_903932885.1 uncultured Actinomycetes bacterium | reverse complement strand
CCTCACGCGTTGTCTTGAATTCAGTTTTTTTGAATGAATGCGTCAATGCTGGCTTAGATTCTGCAATTGTTCATCCATCCAAAATTATGCCTATGGCACGTATTCCAGAGCGTCAAAAGGAAGTTGCACTCGATCTGATTTATGACCGACGTACTTTCAACGGTGATGAATGCACGTATGACCCACTGACAGAATTCCTCCAACTCTTTGAAGGCGTGGAACTCGCAGCGACGAGAAATACGCGTGCCGCCGAGCTTGCTGCTCTTCCACTTGAAAAGCGTTTGGAACGACGCATCATTGATGGCGAAAAAGTTGGCCTCGAAGACGATCTAGATTCTGCGCGAGCACAAGGCATTGCTCCGCTAGCGATAATCAACGACTACTTGCTTGAAGGCATGAAAGTTGTCGGAGAACTTTTTGGTAAAGGTGAGATGCAGTTGCCATTCGTTCTTCAAAGCGCAGAAGTAATGAAAAGCGCAGTAGCACTTCTTGAACCGCATATGGAAAAGACTGACGAAGCGGGTCGCGGAACTATGTTGCTTGCAACAGTCAAAGGCGATGTACATGACATTGGTAAGAATTTGGTAGACATAATCCTTACCAATAATGGCTACCGAGTCGTCAATATTGGTATCAAACAAACTATCAATCAAATAATCGATGCCGCCCTGGAATCCAATGTAGATGCGGTTGGTATGAGTGGGCTATTAGTGAAGTCAACTGTGATTATGAAAGAGAATCTTGAAGAGATTACGGCAAGAGGACTCGATCAAAAATGGCCAATTGTTCTTGGGGGAGCAGCCCTTACTCGCGCCTATGTTGAACAAGATTTAGCATCAGTGTTCCCAGGAGAAGTTCGATATGCACGAGATGCATTTGAAGGCCTACGTCTGATGGATGCGATCATGGCGGTAAAGCGTGGAGATGAAGGTGCTGCTCTTCCTGCACTTCGCGAACGCAAAGTTGCGAACACGCGAAAGAGTTCACAGGACACCGAGATTGATACCCGTCGAAGTAATGTTGCTATTGATATTGATATACCGAATACACCGTTCTTTGGTTCACGAGTTGTAAAGGGAATTCCACTTGCCCAATATTCGGGAATGCTCGATGAGCGGGCTCTCTTTGTTGGTCAATGGGGTCTCAAGGGAAATCGTGGCGAATACGAAACAATGGTTGAAGAAGAGGGTCGTCCGCGGTTGCGCTCTCTTCTCAATGAAGCGCAATCACAAGGTTGGCTCAATGCCGCTGTTGTCTATGGATATTTTCCATGCGTGAGCGAAGGCAACGATCTCATCATCTTGCATCACGAGGGTCCTGATAAAGGAAAAGAACGCACTCGCTTTTCATTCCCAAGACAAACTCGCGATCGTCGCCTCTGTATCAGTGATTTTTTTGCAAGCAAAGAGTCAGGTAAAGCCGATGTCGTGGCTTTCCATATCGTGACAATGGGTGCGGCAGTAAGTGCTGCCAGTGCGAAGTTATTTGAGGCAAATGCCTATCGTGATTATTTGGAGCTTCATGGTCTCTCTGTTCAACTCACAGAAGCCCTCGCAGAACATTGGCATGCGCGTATACGTGAAGAATTGGCACTGAACAATCTTGATTCACCCGACCTCCAAGAAATATTGGATCAGGGTTATCGTGGCTCACGCTATTCATTTGGTTATCCAGCTTGTCCTGATCTCGAACAGCAAGTCCAGCTCTGTGAATTATTGGAACCTGGTCGCATTGGAGTTGAGCTATCAGAGGAATTCCAATTACATCCTGAACAATCCACATCTGCGATTATTGTTCATCATCCAGAAGCGAAATACTTCAACGCTAACTAATGGAGAATTTCTTTAGCGCGGTTTTTTTTGATATGGATGGACTTTTTGCTAACTCTGAACCCCGATGGCTAGAGGGCGAAACAGAACTAATGGCGCGTCATGGCCACGCGTGGACTCATCAGGACCAAGTGCACTGCCTTGGTGGTCCGCTCACTCGCGTTGGCGAATACATGTTCTCTTTAGTCTCTGTCGAGAGCCCAGAGTATTTCACTCGAACGCTTGTTGAAATTGTGGTTGAAAAATTGTCGCAAGGCACGCAACTCATGCCTGGAGCCCAAGAATTAGCACGCTCTCTCAAAAATGCAGGTGTTCCTATTGCAATGGTCTCTGCGAGTCCTCGAAATATTGTCGACGCTGTTCTTAGTGGGGTTGACCATGATTTTGCGACAACAATTTCCTCCGATGATGTGAAGAATACGAAACCACACCCAGAGGGTTATCTCAAAGCCGCTGATTTCTTTGGTGTAGACATTAGTGATTGCCTCATCTTTGAAGATTCTTTGACTGGTGTCGCTGCAGCCACAGCATCAGGTGCATCCCTCATCGCAGTTCCACACTTAGTAACTGTTGAACAATCACAGAGAGTAAGAGTTATAAAGAGTCTTGAGGAGCTTGATATACGGATCCTCAGCGATTATTACAAGGAATTTAACGCACACTAATTGGCATGCGCAGGGCATATTGATTTGAAAAAGCACCAATCGCAAAGACGGCTGGTCTTTGTTGGCCAATAATCCTTTTCATATGAGGCCTCTAAATCCCGAGCAATCTGCATGAGCATCTTCTCCGTTGATTCAAGATCGGCGATAGTGGGTTGGCTTCGTACAACTTTTCCATCTCCTAAATAGATCAACTGCAATAGCCGCGTGAGCACACCGTGGTTTTTCCAATACAGGAGCGCATAGACACGTAATTGAAAGAGTGCTTTCTCTTCCCATCCTGGTTTCGGCGATTTTCCAGTCTTGTAATCAATAATTCGAACTTCACCAGTTGGGGCAACATCTAAGCGGTCAACATAGCCGTGAAGATATAACTTCTCACTGAGATCATTCTCTAAATGCAATTCTCGGTGCGTCGCCTCGAATGTAGATGGATCTTCTAAATCAAAATACACTCGCAAGAGAGCACTGGCTCTATCTAGCCACTCTTTTTCGTTTGTAATCATCGCCGCTAATTCCGGTTTTCCTTCGAGTTGTTCGATCCAACGCGAAGGTAGCAATTCAATAGCCTTATCTGCTGTTCGATCTGACGCTGGAGATTCAAATAAGTCATGCAAAACAGTGTGGACAAGAGTTCCGCGTTCGGCATCAATGCTCGGTGGTTCAGGCAATTTATCTACGACGCGATATTTGTAATGCTGAGGGCAATTATTGAAATCCGTGATGCGACTGGGGGATAGTCGAAGAGGTAGTTCCATAGAGGCGAAGATACCCTCAAACGCCTAGAATGCTCATGTGTCTAACCTCGGGTATTTCGCTGCTGGTGATCGTATTCAACTTACCGACCCCAAAGGCAAGCTCTACAGCTTCACAATCACTGAAGGAAAAGAATGGCACACTCATAAGGGTTGGATCGTTCACGATGAACTCATTGGTTTGCCTGAGGGCAGCGTTGTTAGCACTACTGCAGGTTTGAAATTTACCGCTTTCAAACCATTGCTCGCAGATTATGTCCTGACTATGCCTCGCGGAGCGACAATTGTTTATCCAAAAGATGCGGCGATGATTGTTGGTCTTGCTGATATTTATCCGGGTGCTCGAGTACTTGAAGCCGGAGTTGGTAGCGGTGCCCTCACTATTTCACTCCTTCGAGCAGTTGGCCCAACTGGAAAAGTAAATTCAATTGAGAGACGCGCAGATTTTGCTGAAAATGCCCATTCGAATGTTTCCAATTATTTTGGAGAGAAACCATCTAACTGGTCACTCAGTGTCGGAGATTTGCAAGATCAAAATTTTGAATCTGAGTACGATCGAGTTGTGCTCGACATGTTAGCTCCATGGGAATGTGTTGATCTTGCCGCTCGAGCATTGCGACCAGGTGGAGTTTTTCTTGCCTATGTTGCAACAACAACCCAGCTTTCAGTAACGGCTGAAGCACTCAAAGATGATGGTCGTTTCACTGAACCAGAGAGTAGCGAGACGATTGTTCGCGGATGGCATCACGAGGGTTTGGCTGTTCGTCCGCAACAACGAATGATTGGTCATACAGGATTTCTCATTCAATCTCGTCGCATGGCACCAGGTGTTGAAGTACTTGCACGACGACGTCGACCAGCGAAAGGCTCTTACGGTGTCGCGGAAGAGTGAGCGTTTAGTAAATCTCACCATAGCTTTATTGGCAACAAAGAGATTCGTTACCAAGAGTGAAATTTTTAGAACAGTCGATGGTTATGAGGGCACTCCTGAAACAAAGGAGAGAATGTTCGAGCGAGATAAAGATGATCTACGCAACTTAGGTATCGAAATTG
>CAIZHT010000134.1 GCA_903932885.1 uncultured Actinomycetes bacterium | reverse complement strand
GGAATTACTGGGAGTGGTCATACTAAGGATTAATCTCCTTATTTAGCTTTACCTATATACGTCCATTGGGCGCTCGGAGAACACTCTCCGGGCGTCCTTTGGCTGTATAGTCAGGCAATAATTTGAACGTCAGTTCTTTTTGAGGGGAATACTCGAACTATGGTGGCCTTTGTTCTAAGACGGCTCGGCGTGCTCGGTGTGATTCTCTTTGGGTCCAGTTTTATTCTCTACAACATTGCCGCTATCTCAGGTGACCCAACGGCAGATCTGCGCCTTAGCACTGATCCAAATCGTGATTTTCTTATCGCGGCATTGACTCGCGACCTTCAGCTAGACGTCCCACCCCCACTGAGATATTTCTTATGGCTCAAAGGTGTTTTGGGTGTCTTTGTTGGAAATCCTAATTTTGGTATGGGTAGAGATGGATCAGCAGTTATTGATTCACTAGCTCTAGCTATCCCAGTTACTTTGCGCCTTGTAGCAGCAGCAACCTTATTTGCAGCAGTACTTGGAATCATGATCGGAATCGTTACAGCCCTTCGCCAGTACAGCCGCTTTGACTACTCAATGACATTTATCGCTTTTCTTCTTTTCTCCCTTCCAGTTTTTTGGGTTGCAGTTCTCTTGAAGGAGTACCTAGCAATCTCATTTAATAACTTCTTACGAGAACCTCAGATTCCTTTTGGTTGGATTATCGGAATCGGGCTGGTGAGCGGATTATTTTGGGCCTCGGTTATCGGTGGATCGCGCAAAACTTTCTGGGTTGCATATGCATCAGCCTTTGCTATTTCAAGCAGCCTCGTAGCAATTCTTGGAGCAACGGGTTGGCTGCTTAATCCATCACTAGGGCCAGTAGTAATTTTGGCCCTCTCTATTGGAATTGCATTTGCCGTTACTCAACTTTCAGTGGGTCTGATTAATAAGGCTGCGCTGCGAGCATCGCTCACTATGGCTGGACTTTCAGTTGTTGCTTTTTATCCAGTTAACTGGGTTTTCGATAACTATCCAGGTGCATTGAGCATCTTCCTGATGGTCTGTGCATTAATCACAACAGCAGTCTTTGTGGGACTTGCATTTTCTAAAATTGATCGCGCTCCAATTGTTCGAACTTCAATCATTACTGCGGTTCTATCAGCAAGCTTGGTGCTGGTAGATAAGTTTATGCAGACCTGGAAGCCATATATGGAGACCGATGCAATTAACTATCGCCCCGTTCCAACTGTTGGACAGCGAAATGACATACTAGAAACCAGTGATTATTGGATTTCAAGTTTAGATGTGGCAACTCACTTATTCTTGCCAACCCTTGCACTGACCCTTATCGGCTTTGCTGGATACATCAGATTTGCTCGTGGAACTCTGCTTGAAGTTCTCAACCAGGATTACATCCGCACTGCCCGCGCTAAAGGTCTTTCAGAGCGCACGGTGATTATGCGCCATGCTTTCCGTAACACAATGATTCCAATGGCAACAATCTTGGTGGCTGACTTTGCCGGCGTAATTGGCGGAGCATTTATCACTGAGAGCGTTTTTGCTTGGTCTGGAATGGGAACCCTTGCTCTGCAAGGAATTCGCGGTCAAGATCTCAATCTACTGATGGGCGTTTTCTTCATTACGGCAACTATGGCAGTCCTAGCTAACTTCGTCGCAGATTTGTTGTACTCAGCCTTAGACCCACGTATTCGAGTAGGAAGTGGTGCGTAAATCATGGCGCGTAAATCAAAGGTTAGTGTTGAGTCAACTGAAGTTCTTTCTGGTGAAAACGCAATTCAAAATAAAGAGATTGAAGGATTAAGCCAAGGACAAATTGTCCGCAAGCGCTTTTTCCGCCACCGCGCAGCAGTTATCTCACTCTTTACTATTATTACAATTGTCGTGATGGCATTTACTGCATTGGACTTTAGATTATTTGGTATCTGGCGCGTGCCTGGTTGGTGGAAGTGGACTCCTGAGGATCTGCCAGAGC
>CAIZHT010000133.1 GCA_903932885.1 uncultured Actinomycetes bacterium | reverse complement strand
GAATCAGCACTTGTTGATGTAACTATTGGTAGTGCAGTTATTGGTGCATCACTGAACCACAATGGTCGCTTAGTCGTGAGAGCAACACGTATTGGTAGCGATACTGAATTAGCAAGAATTACAACGATGGTTGTCAACGCACAGAGCACTAAAGCACCAATTCAGCGCCTTGCAGATCGAATAAGCGCAGTTTTTGTTCCTGTTGTGACGGTTGGCGCAATCGCAACCTATTTCATCTGGCGCTATAACGGATATTCACTCACACAATCAATTTCAGTTGCAATTACTGTTTTGGTAATTGCTTGTCCTTGCGCACTTGGATTAGCAACACCTGTTGCTCTTTTAGTTGCATCAGGGCGTGGAGCCCAACGTGGAATCGTTATTCGCGAGCCTCGAGTACTTGAAGTTGCTCGCACAATAGATACCGTCGTATTAGATAAGACAGGAACCCTCACGGCCGGTGTCATGAAAGTTCAACAAGTGAGCATAGTTGTCGAAGCAGGGGCAGTACTTGGTAAGAACTTCACGGAATTGATGAAAGAGGCGACAATCCTTTCAAGTGCTCTTTCGATTGAAAGTCAGAATAATCATCCAATCGCTCATGCAATCAGTGGATATGTCTCGGCGCAGTCAATCAAAGCAACAACGGTGACAGATTTTTCTGTCTCACCTGGATCTGGTGCTGCAGGTCGTGTCAATCTTGGAATTCAATCTCCTGTTGTACTCATTGGCTCACCACAAGCAGTTGCACATGCATCTACAACTTTTCACCCTGAAATTACAAATGCAATTACGAAAGCACAATCTGCAGGGCTCACTATTTCTGTTTTGGCTTGGGATGGAGTTGCACTTGCTGTCTTTGCAGTTGGCGATGAGATAAAGGCAGATGCAGCAAAGACTGTGCTTGCCCTTAGAGCAATGGGAATCACACCATGGCTTGTAACAGGTGATAGTTCAGAAGTTGCAGCCAATGTAGCAGCCCTTGTATCAATTGATCCCAGCCATGTGGTGGCAGGTGCAATGCCACAAGACAAGCTAGCCATTGTTGAAAAATTGAAGGGTGAAGGTCATCACGTACTGATGATTGGTGATGGCATCAATGATGCTGCAGCACTGGCTGCTGCAGATTTGAGTATGGCGATGGGCACCGGAACAGATACAGCAATATCGAGTGCGGATATCACCTTGATGCGCACGACATTTTCTAGCGTTATTGATGCTCTGAAGTTATCGAATAAGACAGTTCGAATCATTAGAACAAATCTTGGTTGGGCATTTCTTTATAACGTTATTGGTTTACCAATTGCAGCACTTGGGCTTTTGACCCCGCTATATGCCGCCGCCGCAATGGCAGCTAGCTCACTCTTTGTTGTAACAAATTCACTTCGCATCAAATAGAAATAAAGAAAAATAGGGACCTAAAAGGTCCCTATTTCAATTGGTAGCGGGGGCAGGATTTGAACCTACGACCTCTGGGTTATGAGCCCAGCGAGCTACCGAGCTGCTCCACCCCGCGTCGGTAGAGCAATCGTAGGCGTTAGGTACGTAAAGACCAAATCGCGTAGAAATTACTGCAGATAATCTCGAATTACTTACGAGATTGTGCAGCAATCGCTGATGCAATTGCAGACTTCAATCGATCTTGTGCGCGTCCATATGCAGTGAAGTCACCCTTTGCAAGTGCTGCTTGTCCATCAGCAAGTGCTTGTTTTGCACTTGCTAGTGCATTTGCTAATGCGCTATTTGCATTGCCTGTATCAGTACCAGTTGATGAAGTTGTTCCAGTACCACCTGAATTAGTAGATGTTCCAGAATTTCCACCGAATACTTGATCGAGTGCGCCCTTGAGATCGTTGTCATATCCGATTTGATCACCGAATGAAACAAGAACTTTTTGGAGCAATGGATATGCAGCGCTATTTGCTGTCGCGCGGACATAAACAGGTTGTACATAAAGTAATCCGCCACCTACAGGAAGTGTCAAAAGATTACCGAGCACAACATCAGATCCACCTTGTCGCAAGAGTGATAGTGAATTAGCAACTTCTGGTTTTGCTTCAAAGTTTGATGCAACTTGTGATGGTCCGGCAACGTTTGTACTACGTGGTAATTGCAATACGGTGATTTTTCCGTAATCAGGACCTGAATCTGAATTCACAACCATGAATGCAGATAAGTTCTCACGTCCGCCACGAGGTACGAATGGTGTTGTCAATGAAAACGATGGCTTCTTGCTACCTGGTAATTCTAAAGTGAGGTAATAAGGAGGTTGCGCTCCCGCATTTCCACCAAATGTTGATGGATCACGAGGTACGCGCCAGAAATCTTGTCCGCCATAAAATGCACCAGCAGTTTTGACGTGATAGGCGCTGAGGATTTCGCGCTGAACACGGAAGAGATCTTCTGGGTAGCGGATATGTTCGAGTAGCTGAGCTGAAATTTCCTTCTTCGCTTTCACGGTGCCAGGGAAGGCTTTGCTCCATGTTGCAAGCACAGGGTCTTTCTCATCCCACTGATAAAGGCTGACGGTTCCATCGTATGCATCAACTGTGGCTTTGACAGAGTTGCGCATGTAATTGACTGTCCTATTTCCTAGGGCAGTAATTGATGTTGAGTTAGTAGTGAGCGCATCTGTTGTTGCATTCGAAAGTACAACCTCTTTTGAATATGGATAACCAGCACTTGTTGTGTAACCATCGATAATCCAAAGAACTTTGCCATCAACAATTGCTGGATATGAATCTCCATCAAGTGTTAGCCAAGGGGCCACCTTTGCAACTCGATCACGTGGGTTTCGATTGAAAAGAATCTTCGAATCCTTATTTATAAGATTTGAAAGAAGAAGTTTTTGCTCTTGATACTTTAGGGCAAAGACAAGTTTGTTGAAGAGGTTACCAACTGGGACTCCACCAGTACCGGTATAGGTGTAATTCTTCTGGCCATTTGCAGAGGCATCATCTGGATAATCAAATTCCACTGGTGAATCAGTCTTTACTCCACCAATAATTGAGTAATCAGGAACATTCTCACCGAAATAGATACGTGGTTGGAAATCACCGAGTCCCTTTGTTGGAGGTAAATCTCCGACAGCAAAAGATGGTTTTCCATCAGCATCTCGTGCATTTCCAAAGGCAGCAACAAAACCGAAACCATGGGTATATACAAGGTGGTCGTTGATCCAGTTACGACTTGGGTTTCCATCAATGTTGAGTTCACGAACGGCAACAACTACATCTCGTTCAACTCCATCAACTTTATATCGATCAACATCGAGTGATTCAGGAAATGTGTAATAAGGCTTTATCTGTTGTAACTGACGGAAAGTTGCCGAAAGGACGTTGGGATCCATCAAACGAATATTTGCAATTGTTGCTGCATCATTTGCTAACTGGCCGGCAGATGTAGAGATCGTTGCCTCATAATCTGTAACTTTTACATCATCTAGACCATAAGCGGCTCGAGTTGCATCGATATTTCGTTGAATAAAAGGCGCTTCCTTTGATGACTCACTTGGCTTGACCTGGAATTGCTGAATCGCTCCAGGATAAAGTCCAGCAATCAATACGGAAGAGATAACGAGTAATGCCGTTCCTGCTGCAGGTAGAACCCATGAGCGACGAATGATATTTGCAAAAAATAGGAGAGAACAGATGACGGCAATTGCAGCGAGAATTGCTTTTGCAGGAAGAACAGCATTGACATCGGTATAAGTCAGACCTGTGATGAGTCTGCTCTCTTTGAGTGCAAGTGCGTAACGATCAAACCAATATGCAACTGCCTTGAGCAAAACAATGAGTCCCAAGATGACGGAGAGCTGAACTCGAGCAGCAACAGTGGTGCGATCTTCACGAACTTGAAGTCGAATTCCACCGTAGAGGTAATGAACTGCTGCTGTCGCAATCAAAGTGAGAACAAGTGTTGAGATTCCCCATCCGATAAGGCTCTGCCACATTGGTAGGCGGAATGCAAAGAAGGAGATGTCCATTCCAAATTGTGGATCTTTAATTCCAAATGGCGTTGAATTATTGAAAAGTAGCCAAGTACTCCACAGAGTTGAACCTGATGTACCAGAGAAATAGAAGAGTGCAGCAACGATAGCTAAAAATACCCAACGACGAATTGGCTCTATCTGTGCGCGGTAGCGCTCAAGATTATCGGCCTCTACTGCAAGTGGAACATAGAAAGGACGCTTGCGAAATGCGAGATAAATACTGAGAGAAATAATGAAAGTGGTGATGAGTCCTGTAACGACAAATAGTCCAACTTTTGTAAAGAGCACTGTGCTCCACACATTTGTGAAATCTACGGACTTGAACCATAGCCAGTCAGCATAAAAACCACTGAGTGATAAGACGAAGGCTCCAAGTGCTACAAGGATTCCTATCGTTATTGGAAGTGGACCACGTTTGCGTTGAAAATTGAACTGCTGGTTAGCGCTACTCATCATGAGCCTACGTTAGCGCAACCGTTACTTTCCTTCATCTGCTGCTTTTCGCGCTTAGATTCACCTTGTATTAGGCGTAACTGCGCAATGGCATCGCGCAGATTTGTGACGGCAATTACTCTCATTCCCTGAGGAATTCTTGTGAGGTCATAGCAATTCTCTATTGGGCTCATGAAGATAGTCGCACCTGCGCGCTGAGCAGCAATCATTTTCTCAGCAATGCCACCGATCGGCCCGATAGTTCCAGTTGGCGAGATTGTGCCAGTTCCAGCAAGGTGGTTATCTCCCAAGATACTTTCTTGCGTTAGTAACTCAACAATTCCAAGTGCAAAAACAAATCCACCACTGGGGCCACCTGTTTTTCGCACATCAAAAGAAATATCTTCTACGCGAATCGGCGCTGAATTACGAACGTTCTCACTTGAATTGAGAAAATCGATTGCTGCGACCACTGAAGAATTTTGTGAACTTTTCATCTCTTTTTTAGAAGCAATTCTCTCGGCTTTAGCAGTTGTCCCAACTCGGTAGATTGCAGAACGCGGGTAAATAACTCGATCACCCTTTATCCATGTGTAGAGAACTTCTGGACCGTACACACGCGAATCAGGATCTGAGACAAGGATTGAAAGCAGATCTAGGCGAGCTTTGGTGGGAAATATTGGCTGGCCTGTAATTTTGATT
>CAIZHT010000132.1 GCA_903932885.1 uncultured Actinomycetes bacterium | reverse complement strand
AGTCAGAGGTATCGCGTGCAACTCTTTATAACCATTACCGCGATAAAGAGAGCGTTCTTAGAGCACTCGCTGAATCAGAGTTTGCTCGCCTTGTAGCAGTGGCCGAAAAAGGAACATCTCCACAAGAAATTCTTCAATTACTCTCACAAGAAATTTCAACCGATAGCGCCCTAGCAACAATGCGCACAACAGATCCTGCTCTATTGACTCAGATTCTTACTCACCAAAGTGATGAGTTATGGTCGACTTTCCTACACTCTTTCTCACAACTCATTCCAAACCAGGTACTCGCAGCAACATCATTGCGCTGGCTTATTGGACAAGTATTTGCACCCCTTACTCCAGAGCAATCAAAAATACAGTCAGAGGCACTTAGCTAAAGTGCGTATCTCTGATCTACGCGAGCGCCTCACGCTCTCATTCGGTGAAGCGTGGGCACCATCATTTAGCGCAGATATTGCAATCTCTCTATTGGGTAGCAGAAGCGTGAACGAAGCGCTCAAAGATGGATATGAGGCTGATGAAATTTGGAAAGCAGTCTGCAAGGAACACCCAAACGAGACAGAAAAGTTTAGATAAGTAACTTTTAGCGGCAATAAACCCCTACTATCGTTTAATGTCGCAACGATTTCGTAGTGCAATAAGCGTTGCTCTCTTGTCGGTATTTTCACAATTATTGGTTTGGCAATGGCCAATGCGATGCAAGTATTCGTAAGGCTCCCTGAAGGTAGGACCGTAGTTTTAGATGCGGAACCGAGTGACACAATTGAAAATGTAAAAACTAAGGTTCAGGATGTAGAGGGGATTCCTCCGGATCGCCAGTATCTTTATTTTGCAGGAAATTTACTAGAAGATGGTAGAACGCTCTCTGATTACAACATTCAGAAAGAGGCAACACTACATTTGCGATACTCGGTGATGGTTGATTCGATTCCCGTGCCTGATCCGGTGCAGAAATCGAGCATTCTTTCGATGACACCAACAATTGCACCTGCGGGTTCGGCAACAACAGTGATAATCACAGGCAATTTTCTAGAAAAAGTTGTCGCTATCCATATAAACGGTGTTGCTCTCTCTACTGAAAGCTGGATTCAAGAAACCTCCACGGTGACATTTACTATCCTAGGAAGCCTTGCTGGGACTTATTCAATTCAGTTCTTTAACGGTTCTGCGCCAGTTCTTAAAGAGCAAAGCTTTACCTTTACGCCTCTGCCCCCAAAGCCAGTAATGAATAAAAAAATTACTTATATCAAGTGTGTGAAGCCGCCGCGTTCGACTCGAATTGCACGCGGAATCAATCCAGTTTGCCCTGCAGGATTTACTAAATCGCTATAACTTCTAAGACCCAGGGATTTTTATCATCGGCGGGGGTCAGTGCACATGGATATTTCTCGGAAACGATGGCATATAAATCTTCAGGTGTCTTGGCGCTAGATCGCGATTGCAGAAGCAAGCGTGCTACTTCGCCCCTAATCTTTTTAGACATATGGGTAACAACAACTCGTTGCCCATCGACCACAGTGGACACATGAATTTCAACAGTCTTATCCAAAGGGGCGCTCCAGACAGTCTTATAGGTGGAGGAGCGGCAATCAATAATCAGATCAGTTGTAATCGCATCCAATACCTTGGCAACAATCGGGCCCATGACTTTGTTATTGATCTTCTCTTTATACGTTTCGATCCGAGTATCAGGTGTAATGGCGCCATATTTCGCTGAAATTATTACAACCGATGATGATGCACGCTTTTTCGCACTGGCACTTAGCGATTGCCAATCAAGGGCTTGATAGAGAACTCCGCTATAGACCGAGATTGCAGGGGTTGGAGAGGTTGTCTCTTTCTTCTTTTCAGATGGAGGCAAGAGAATCAACACCGGAACATTATGCCCCCTCGGTGTTGATTCTCTTACGCCGTTTACTTCTTACCGAAAAGCTTTGAAAGCAAACCTGGTTGTGCGGGTTCAACAGGATCGTTGGCATGGCCTTGGCATCGTTGATTCTTTGGAATCCCATGAAGTGCTTCCTCAATATGGTTTCCGCAACCACTCCAGGTTGCCTTGCCGCATTTTCTACATGTTGTCTTACTGCACATATTTTTTCCTTTTCTTGTATTGGTTATTGGGTTACTAGTTCACGTACATGTGCAGGTGAGTGGCTCCATGTGAGATACCCACCATCAAGATTGATAGCCTCAAAACCCATTTCACTGAGTAAGAGTGAGGCTGTATGGCCGCGTTGCCCTACTTGGCAATTTACTAATACCTTCTTAGATTCAATTTCACCGGAGCGCTCTCGAATATCATCAACTGGAATATTGATGGAATCTGGAATAGAACCATTGAGGTATTCACTTGGGTTGCGAACATCGAGCATCGTAAAACCTTGTTCACGATACTTTTCAACTTCGCTCCACTGAGCAGTTTTGACAAGGTGTGAGAGTAAATTCTCGGCGATATATCCCAACATATTGACTGCATCTTTCGCGGAACCAAAAGGTGGCGCATAAGCCAGTTCTAAATCTGCGAGTTCAGGGGCAGTGATTCCACCGCGCATTGCAGTTGCAATCACGTCGATACGTTTATCAACGCCCTCAGTTCCAATTCCTTGAGCTCCTAGAATTTCTCCCGACGTTGGATCAAAAAGAAGTTTGAGTGTCATCTGCGCAGCATTGGGATAATAACCGGCATGTGAATTTGGATGCGTATGAATGATTGTAAATGGACGATTCTGCGCAACTAGGCGCTTCTCATTCCACCCAGTAGTTGCAATCATGAGATCAAAAACTTTTACAATTGCAGTACCAATTGTTGGTACTGGGCGAACCGTACGACCACTGATGTGGTCTGCAACAACACGGCCATGACGGTTAGCAAGATTTGCTAACGGAACAAGAGTTGCGCTTCCATCGATCCAATCGCGTTTTTGTGCTGCATCACCAATTGCATAGATATCTGGCTCACTTGTTTGATTGAACTCGTTGACTTCAATACCTTTGCGTTCGCCAATTGTTAGTCCTGCAGAAGTAGCAAGTGCAATATCGGGCCTTACTCCGATTGCAAGAATGATGAGGTCGGCAGGAATGACTAAGCCACTTGATAAATGAACTGTGTCTTTGTCGATTGAAGCAACAGAGTCACCAAGGTGCAATGAAACACCGTGCTTGCTCATTTCATCTGAGACATAGATTGCCATCTCAGGATCAAGTGGTGCGAGCAATTGAGGAGTTGCCTCTACAAGTGAGGTAGTAATTCCACGGTGTATGAGATTTTCTGCAATCTCAACACCAATGAACCCCCCACCAATGACAACGGCATTGCGGGGCTTCTTATCAACTTGTTCAACGATGCGCACTACGTCTTCAACAGTGCGAAGAGTGAGTGCGCGTTCGATTCCAGGAAGTGGTGGAACTACAGGAGATGCACCGGGGGAGAGAATCAACTTGTCATACGTAAGTTCGTATTTTTCACCTGTTACGAGATTTTTGACGACGACATGCTTATTTGCACTATCGATAGAGAGCGCTTCGGTGTGCACTCGAACATCTAAGCGAAAACGTGAATGCAGAGATTCGGGAGTCTGAAGAAGTAAAGAATCTTCCTCTTCAATTACTCCACCTACGTAGTAGGGGAGTCCGCAATTTGCATATGAAACGTGGCCACTCTTTTCGAGCACAATGATTTCAGCATCTTCATTGAGACGACGAAGGCGAGTGGCTGCAGACATACCGCCTGCAACGCCACCGACTATGACAATTTTCATTGTGTGACCACAGGTAATCCAGCTGCGTTCCACGCACCAATACCGCCCTCAAGATCGAAGAGGGATGTAAAGCCTGCGTCAGCCATAGCACTCGTTGCTATTCCCGAGCGACGATCACTTTTGCAATACACGGCGTAAGTAACTGATTTATCAAGTTTCGCAATTTCATTATCGAACTGCATACCTTCCACATCGATATTGATTGCACCTTTAATATGCCCCGTCATGAACTCACCGGCTGTACGTACATCAATTGTGACCACGCCAGATTCTTGAGTCTTAGCGGAAAAGTCAGCTGCTCCCACCTTTGAATTTGAACCACTAGTTGAACCGCAACCTGTTAGTAGAAATGCAAGAGCGGCAATTGAACCTAAAACTTTGATATTTCTTTTCATTTTTATCTCCTATGCCAAACTTAGAAAGAGCTTCTGCAATTTTGCAGTTACAGCAGCGCTATTGGATTTATCTTCTTCTAAACATTCTTTGAGGCTGGCCGAAATCAAGGTAAATGCGGCGGTATT
>CAIZHT010000131.1 GCA_903932885.1 uncultured Actinomycetes bacterium | reverse complement strand
TCAGAACTTACGCCTTATTACGATTTAGCTAGGCGCATGTTGGGAGTTGAACTCAATCCATACTTCTCCCCTAGTGATCAAGCAATGAAAGAAGTTGCCGAAGAGATGGGTGTAGGCCACACATTCACACTTGCACCATTAGGTATTCATTTTGGTAAAGGCGAAGGCATTGAATGTGCTGATCCTTACTTTGGCGGTGTTGGACCTGCACGTGTGGGTTGTACAAATTGTGGAAGTTGCATGACTGGCTGTCGCCATAATGCAAAGAACACTTTGCCTAAGAATTATCTAGGACTTGCTGAAAAGGCGGGGGCAAGAGTATTTCCATTGACAACTGCAACAAAGGTTGAACAACTCAGTGATGGCAGTTGGAAGATACGTACAAAGAATACCGATGATCCATTTGGATCCAGAGGAACAACTTTTCATGCACACGATGTCGTTATTGCTGCTGGTACTTATAACACCCAGAAACTGATGCATAAATTCAAGGCAACAACTTTGCCCAAGATCTCAGATTTCCTAGGTAATTTATCGCGGACAAATAGCGAAGCACTCACTGGTGCGATTATGCCAACAACAAAAATTGATTTTAGTCGTGGTGCTGCAATCACCTCATCCTTCTATCCGTCACCTGATACCCACGTCGAACCTGTTCGATACGGTAAAGGCAGCAACTCAATGGGTCTACTGCAAACTATTGCTACCGATGGCTGGACACCTAAAGCACGTCGCAAACATTGGATGCGACAATTTTTAGCGAAACCATCGCTCTTTACAACAATTTTGAATGTTCGAAAATGGAGTGAGCGCACCGTCATCGCCCTTGTTATGCAAAACGTTGATTCGTCCATAAAGGTAAGTGGAAAACGCGGAATCTTTGGCTTCAAACTCACATCCCACAATGATTCCCAACATCCAAATGCCACCTATATTCCGGCAGCAAATGAAACAGTGGAGCGTGTGGCTAAGAATTATGGTGGCATTGCTGGTGGAAATGTTGGTGACCTCATTGGTGCACCATTTACTGCCCACTTTGTTGGTGGATGTGTAATCGGTATCGATGAACACAGCGGAGTTATTGATCCCTATCACCGCGTCTATAACTATCCGACCTTGCACGTCGTAGATGGTTCAACAATTACTGCAAACCTTGGTGTTAATCCATCACTGACTATTACTGCACAAGCCGAACGCGCATTTTCAATGTGGCCAAACAAGGGCGAAAAGGATGAACGCCCTATTCAAAACGATGAGTACCGTCGAATTCCACTGATCAAACCTCATAAACCATTTGTGCCAGCTGGTGCTATCGGTGAATTACGGATTGGATAAAGTAGCCCCATGAGGAAATGGGCACTTGTAACAGGGGCAACTGCTGGCATAGGTGAGAGTTTTACACGTTTACTAGCATCACAAGGTTTCAACATTGTTCTTGTCGCGCGCGATCACGCACGATTGCTCGAACGTGCAGAGTTTTTGAAAAGTACCTACCAGGTTGAAACTGCTGTAATCCAGGCAGATTTATCTTTGGATACGGGATGTGCAATTGTTGAGCAATATTTGGCAGAGAATGCGATTGAAGTACTTGTAAATAATGCAGGTTTTGGTATCAAGTATGCATTTACAACTAGCTCGATAGTTGCTGAAGAAGAATTACTGAATGTGCTGGTGCGTGCTCCCATGCGTTGCATGCATGTAGTTCTACCTAAAATGAAGGAACGAAACTCGGGAACGATTATCAACGTTTCATCTGTTGCAAGTTGGATAGCGGGTGGAACATATAGTGCTTCAAAGTCATATCTGACGGTCTTATCCGAATCAATTCATACTGAACTTTCAAAAACAAATATAAAAGTTATGGCGCTCTGTCCAGGTTTTACTCACACTGAATTTCATCAACGTGGAAAAATGAAAATGTCAGCACTTCCCGAATTCATGTGGCTCACATCCGATGCTGTTGTAAAGAAAGCGTGGAGTGATAGCCAAGCAGGTAAGGCAATATCTGTTCCGGGTTGGCAATACCTATTGTTGAGCACCTTTGCGCGATTCTTTCCCCGCCCACTGGTGCGAAAACTGGGAATCAATATTCGAGCCAGACAAAGGCGCTAGAGCCGTAATTCACATAAATTTCACAGCGGTATGGCCAAGTTTATCCCGCATATCTCAGGAAGCATTGGCTACCATAGCCAGATAATCAATGGAGGTTTCACATGTTCCGCAAGATTGCATCTTCGTCATTTGCCGCTCTATTAATAGCGGGAGTAGTAACTGCAGTTCCTGCAAGTGCTGCTGCCAAGATCAGCAACGGTGTGCCTTGCTCAAAGTCAGGTGCAACATCAAAGACAAGTAATGGCACATATAAGTGTGCCAAGAATCCAACAGTGAAGAACTCAAAATTAACATGGCTTTCAACAGATTGCCTCACTACTGCAAATTCATACACAAAGACTCAAGCAAATCTTCCAAAGATTAAGACATCAACAGATGCAACTGTTGCCCAACTTGATATTGAGATTGCAGCAACACAAAAATCTATGGCGGATGCAGCACTCGATATTCCTAAATACCAAGCTGAATTAGAGAAAGCAAAGGCAGCACTTGCACTCGTGCAGGCAGATGCAGCAAATCTTGCAAAGAACAAAGCGACAATTGATAAGTGGAAAGAAGCAATCAAAGCTTGGGAGAAGGCAATTGCAGGTTCAGGTGCCACCACTTTCCAACGTGCTCTTACTCGCCAACAGACATATCGTGGTCAAGCACTTGCTCAATACACGAATGCTCAAAACGAGGTAAAAGATGGCCTTGCAATGACGAAACTGATTTGTAGCAAAGGCTACTAATTCTAAGGCTGCCCCTATTCTTAGAGATAAGAAAAAGTAATTTACTGGGGTAGGTGAGAGAGCAAAAGTTACTCAGGCTCTCTCTTCCTATTCTCATACTTCTGCATTTTCTTACTGGACAATTCTCGGGTTCTCCAGTTGCAATCAATGAAATATTTTTATACAACTTTGTTGTACTAGTTATTGTTTTACTCATTGCTAGAAATTTTAGTGAATCTAATCGGATTGCAATTATTTCTATCTCAATCGCTTTTACTCTGTGGGGATTTGGTTCTCTGATATCGAGTATCTCCTCCTTTTATGATCTCTCTTCTTATTCGCAAATAATTGCAAATACTTTCTACCTTCTTTTTTACCCATTTGCCCTCATTGGATTACCAAGAATCTCTTCACCAAAGAAGAAGTTATCATCTCTTGAAATAATGGATGCCTCCATTATCGGATTAGGTTTGAGTTCACTCGTCACCGCATTTTTGATAAAGCCAGTATTGCCTCGCTTCAATGGTGATTTAGTCTCAACCTTCTTTTCAATATGTTTTCCAATAGCCGACTTAGTGCTCATTACTGTCGTTGGGACATCATTTCTTACGCAACTGCGAGGAAGAAGAAGCGCCTTCCTGGCGCTAGGGATTTTCGTATTTACTCTCTCCGATTTTTACTTTCTATGGCAAAGCGTTAATGGAACATATCGTTTCGGATCATTTGTAGATAATGGTTGGTTGATTGCAATGGCACTTATCGGTGAATCGATGTGGCATAAAGGAGATGTAACTGATTCACAGAAGAGCGTGAATCCAATCATGCTGACAATTTCAGTCTTTCTTAGCGCTACCCTCTTGGCAATAGTTGCCCTCAACCCGGGTTACTTCCCAAGCTTTATTCTCTTTCCAACGATTGCAACTCTCCTTCTCGCATTTTTGCGAATGACAATTGCCTTGAAAGAAGCACGTGCTATTGGTGAAGAGAGAATTCTCGCTCGAACCGATGAACTTACTGGATTACCAAATCGTCGTAAATTGATTGGGGAACTTGCGATTTTTACTGATAAAGATGGTGCATTACTTCTGCTCGATCTCGATGGTTTCAAGCCGATAAATGATAGTCATGGCCATGAAATTGGTGACATTGTTCTGCAGCAAGTAGCAGGGCGCTTCAGTAGAGCGCTCCCTAATGATGCACTCTTAGCACGTCTTGGAGGCGATGAATTTGGAGTAATTGTCACTGGAAATTACGAACACACGATGGAGGTGGCACTAGCACTGCATGCAACACTGAGTTATCCATTTCTTGTTCAAGGAGAAAGTATAAATCTGGGAGTAAGTATTGGACACATTACAAATGATGGATCACAAGATCTATTGCGCCGAGCCGATCTAGCTATGTACCAAGCAAAGCGTGAAGGTATTGGTGTCTTTGCTGGCTAGGTTGTTTTTATCTCTTCAAGGCGAGCCAGAGATTCAAGACGCTCTGTAGCATGATCAACAATTCTTTTTACATAACCTTTTTCATATGCTGTTGAGGCGAGCCAAGGTTCATGTATTTCTTCAGAATTTAGGTGTGCAAGCTCTGGGACATATTTGCGGATGTAATCACCATTGGGATCAAAGCGCTTACCTTGCTCAATTGGATTGAAGATTCGGTAATACGGTGATGCATCTGTGCCACAACCAGCCGTCCATTGCCAGCCATGAGAATTTGATGCGACATCAAAATCAACGAGGTGTTCCATAAAGAAGTCAGCACCAAGTTGCCATTCCAGATGCAGATCTTTTACTAAAAATGATGCAACGACCATACGGGTTCGATTATGCATCCACCCTTCATGAAGTAACTGTCGCATTGCTGCATCTACAAATGGGTAACCGGTCTTGCCCTCACACCATGCAGTAAATTTTTCACCTGGTTCGTCATAACGCATCTGCGCAAACTTTGGTGCGTAATATTCAGTCTCTGTATGTGGATTATGAAAAAGAATGTCAGCATAAAACTCACGCCAAGCAATCTCTTTTCTAAATACATCGTGGGCTTTACTCTCCCCTAATTCTGCAAGCAAAGTACGTGGATGTATCTCGCCCCATTTCAAAGGAGCGCTCATCTTGCTTGTGCCATCGATTCCAGCCATGTTTCGATCTTCATCATAAGTATCGAGTCCTTGAGCTTGAAATTGCTTGAATCTTTTTAGTGCAGCTTTTTCTCCTGCTTGTGTTATCTCTGTGCCGGCAGGTAATTGCCAATCAGGAAATTCACGTGCAAAACCCTCCGGTTTTATTGCAGGAATTACTTTCGGTGTAACTGCCGGCTTTCGCCAGCCATGTGCACACCATGCTTTATAGAAAGGCGTGTAAACGCGATAAGGAGTTCCATCACTTGGTTTGCGAACTCGTCCGGGTGC
>CAIZHT010000130.1 GCA_903932885.1 uncultured Actinomycetes bacterium | reverse complement strand
TGTCTATGTCCGCGAGCATGCGCATATAGATGAAGTTGTCTCTGCAGCAGGTGTTGCACTTAAGAACGCTGGTGGGGGACAGAAGAAGGGCTTATGCCCGTTTCACGACGAGAAATCTCCTTCATTTCATGTAACGCCATCAAAGAATTACTACCACTGCTTCGGTTGCGGAGCGGGTGGCGATGTCATCGACTTTATGATGAAGACAGATCATTTGAGTTTTACAGAGACTATCGAACGCCTTGCATCGCAGATTGGTTACACCCTTCGCTATGAAGAAGGCGGCCCAACGCAGCCAACATCGCAGCGTTCACGTCTCTATGCAGCAAACCTAGCTGCTGCGAAGTTCTTTCAAGATTTACTCAATACATCACCTGATGCAGCACATGGTCGCGACCTTTTAACTAAGCGCGGTTTTGATAAGGCTGCTTGTGATTTATTTGGCGTTGGTTATGCGCCCAACGGTTGGGATGGTTTAACTAAACATCTTCGAGCTGCTGGATTTACTATCGAAGAACTTGAAGAAGCCGGTCTATCAAAGATGGGCGAGCGTGGGCCGATCGATAAATTCCGCAATCGCGTGATGTGGCCGATCAAAGATATCTCTGGCGACATCGTTGGATTTGGCGCACGAAAGCTTGCCAGTGATGAAGAAGATCAAGGTCCCAAATATTTAAACACATCTGAGACTCCAATCTATAAGAAGAGCCAAGTTCTGTATGGCCTAGATATGGCAAAGAAAGAGATTGCAAAGAGCCGCCAAGTAGTTGTTGTTGAAGGCTATACAGATGTGATGGCTTGTCATCTAGCTGGAATTACAACAGCAGTTGCAACATGCGGCACTGCATTTGGCGATGACCATATCCGAATCATTCGTAGATTACTGATGGATGCTGATGCATTCCGCGGAGAAGTAATCTTTACATTCGATGGTGATGCTGCAGGACAGAAGGCTGCCATGAAGGCATTTGGTGATGATCAGAAGTTTGTTACCCAGACATTCGTTGCCGTTGAACCAGATGGCCTCGACCCATGCGATCTGCGTCAACATAAGGGCGACCTCGCGCTCAAGGATTTGATTGCAAAGCGCGTTCCACTCTTTGAATTCGCAATTAAGACTGAACTCAAGAAACATAATTTGGCTACAGCAGAAGGTCGCGTTAATGCGCTCAATACCGCAGCGCCTCTTGTTGCAGCAATTCGCGATAAATCTCTTCGTCCCGAATACATCAAATCTCTTTCAGGGTGGCTTGGCACAGAGACTGAAGTTGTCACAGCAGCCGTCAACACGGCGCTAAAGAAAGTTACACAGAATCAACCACAAGCAGAAGTTCCGTCATCAGATGATGCTTGGCGCCCAAATCCAACTGAGCCAACTCTCATGCTCGAGCGTGAGGTACTTAAGGCAAAGCTGCAGATGTCTGGACTTGTATTTGGATGGGCCACAATTGAAGAAGATGCCTTTACGCATCCGGCATACCGCGAACTTCGCCGCGTCATTGATTCATTTGGAACAGAGCCACTTGCTCTCGAAAAAGTAACCGATGATCGAATGAAGCAGTTATTTACCGAGCTCTCTGTTGAGCCAGTTCGCACCGATGGCGCAGTTTCAGAGAAGTATGTTTCAAGTATTGTTGCAAGGCTTCGCGAAGTATTGGTCAGCCGAAAAATTGCAGATCTCAAATCGAGTTTGCAGCGTCTTAATCCGCTGGAAAATGAAGAGCAATACAACGCAGCCTTCGGAGAACTCGTCGCCCTAGAGACTCAGAAGCGCGGATTACACGAACTCTCCATCGGCTCTCTCTAGCAACTTTTTTCGCTTAAGTTTGGCCTTAGTAAGCCACTGCGGTAGAGTCTGCACTTGCATTCCCTGATAGCTCAACGGCAGAGCAGTCGACTGTTAATCGACAGGTTCTTGGTTCGAATCCAAGTCAGGGAGCCAGTAATGTCAGTACGGTGAGAATGCCGCCAATCGAAAAACCTATGCAACCGTTCGCTTCACGCTCATTGAGTGCAAAAATCGCCTATTTTTCCTAAAAAAGAGTTTATTCTTCACAAAATTATTTTGATTAATTCGTTTTCTTTGCTAAACGTTCAGAGCATTCGTCTTCAGTTTTTTCATCAAATTGTGAATGCAAAAAATTGCTATTCCCAAAAGCCAGCACTCCAATTATTATTAAAATAATCACATAGCACCTTTGAGCGTGCTATAACAGAAAAAATCTAGGGGGACATAATGGAACGTAGATCACGTTACGGATTAATCGCTGCAAGCGTATTGATTGCTTTAAGTTCACTATCGCCGATTGCGGCGCAAGCTGCAGTTACAAAAATTACATACTCCAACTGGCAATTTGCAGAACCTGGCAGAGGAGATGCGCTTCGCGCAATTGTGGATCAGTTTAATGCTACACACTCCACTATCCAGGTGGAGGCAGTTTCAATTCCATATGCATCATATGCAACGACTGTTCTAACTCAGATGGGTGCTAAGTCTGGCCCGGATGTGGTCACTTTAGATTATGACGTAATGGTTAAGGCGCAAGCTGCAGGGTTGGTGGCAGATATCACCGGCAAAGTAATCACACCTACAAGTGGATTCGCAGCTTACGACTCCAAATTTACAATTGATGGCAAGCGTTACGGAATTCCTTGGCAAAGCACTGGATATGCTCTGATTTGTAACAAGGCTCTACTTGCCGCAGCAGGAGCGAAATTCCCAACTACATTTGAGGAATTTGTTGCTACCGTGAAAGCAACAACAAAGGGCACAGATCAGTATGGCTTTGCAATGCGTAACACCACTCCACAAGAAGGCGGATGGTGGTACGACCTCAGCAACTGGACCTATGGATTTGGTGGAGCTTGGACTGACTCAAAAGGTAATCCAACAATTAACTCTGCTGAAAACGTTAAGGGCGTAACTGAATTTGCAAAGTTCTATGATGCTAAATACATCCCGCAAGGTGCGGATGCAACTACTTATCGTCGCATGACATGGGAAGGTAAAGTTGCCTGCAACATAGACAACGGATCAGTTCCAACAATCTTTGCGGATCAGAACCCCGCAATTAAGGCAAATCTTCAGATTGGAAAGACACCATTCCCAGTCGCTAAGAATGCACAGATTCTGATTGGTACAAGCGTGAATGCTGCTTCGTCTAAACAAAAGGCTAGCATCAAGTTCATGAACTGGATGCTTCAGTCAACAATGCAGAAGAAAATCCAATCAGCAATGGGTGCAGAAGCTATTGCAACCAAGATTCTTCCACCTGCGGCACTTGTGAAAGACAAGCCATGGTTGAAGATTTACGCAAAACTCGCTGACAACGGAGTACTTGTACTTCCTGCCGGTGCAGAGTTAAAGACTGCAGAAATCCGGAAAGCTGTAATTGCCCAAGTGGATAAAGTCCTACGGTCAAATTTGAGTCCGAAAGATGCACTTGATGCAGCACAGGCAGAAGTGAAGACAATTCTCGGGAAGTAATCTTCATCTGCCAAATATGGTCAAGCACCGGGATTAGTAGAAATACTCTTCCCGGTGCTTGCACCAATTTTCTTTCACATTCAGAACTGAATTCAAATTAAAGAGGAGAGTTAATAAGTGCGGAAGGCTCAAAGTCGTACCTCTATCCAATTCTCGAGAAGATATGCACATTGGGTGCTGCTGGCTCCTTCATTGATATTCCTAGCCGTCGTTATGGGATACCCACTTCTTCGTGGACTACAACTTTCTTTCACCGAAACCAATTCACTTACGCCAACTGTCAGTAAGGGCATTGGATTCAAGAATTATGAAAACCTTTTTAATTCGCCTGGATTTACACATTCTTTGATCGTCACCATTAAATATGCATTCTCAAGTGTCGTTGGTGCGCTGGCTCTTGGTTTAGCAACAGCCTTACTCATGAATCGCACGGCAAAGGGGAAATACTTTATTAGAGCTGCAATTACCCTTCCGTGGGCAGCTCCTCCAATTGCAGTTGCTCTAATTTTTACATGGATGTTCAACCCACAATACGGTGTCATTAATGCCGGTCTGCATGCAATCGGCATTGTTCCAAAAGAAACTCATTGGCTCGATAGCCCAACACTTGCACTCCCATCGCTTGTTTTTGTGACAGTTTGGATGACATTCCCCCTTACAAGTTTGATCCTCTTGGCTGCACTTCAATCAGTTTCTAAAGAATTATACGAAGCTGCAAAGATTGATGGGGCTGGGACTTTCAAACTTTTCAGATATGTAACTCTTCCATTTATGCGTCCCACAATTTATGTAATGACCCTACTTCTCTCTATCTGGGCACTCCGTAGATTTGACCTTATTTGGGTTCTGACTCAGGGAGGTCCGGTAGATTCAACAACCACAATGGTTGTACGACTCTTTAGAGAGAGTTTCGAATTTGGCAACTTAGGGTACGGGGCGACAATTGGAACAGTAGGCTTTGTGCTTTCGGTCATTTGTACTGTCTTCTACTTCCTTGCAGCACGACGTGTAGAGGATTCAACTCGATGAAAAAATTAATCGGCAAGTTTTCAATAAGAACATTCACAATTCTTATTTCGTTCATAGCTATTTTCCCAATTTATTGGATGCTCACAACATCGCTTCTACCAACAAGTAAGATGTTCCAATCAGTTCCTCAGCTCTACCCAAATTTTGGAACTTCAGGTGGCTATAACAATTTATTTGAGGTTCTCAACCTAGGACTATGGTTGAAAAATACAGCGTTTATTGCAGCTGGCTGTACCTTAACCTCACTACTTATGGGTATTTTTGCAGCTTATGCAATTTCAAGACGCAGATTCCGTGCAAAGGGATTTGTTGGTTTCATTATGTTTGCGACACAGATGCTTCCCGAGGCTCTACTGCTTATTCCGTTGTATGCACTTTTTATCAAACTCGGTCTTATCAACAGCCTCTTTGGATTGATTATCGCAAATACTGCATTCGTCATGCCCATAACTGTCTGGATTTTGAAGGGTGCCATTGACAATATTCCTTATGAAATTGAGGAAGCTGCCACGATTGATGGTTGCTCTATCTTTCAGATTCAACGACGAATAATTTGGCCATTAATTGCTCCATCAATAGTTGCAAGTTCTGTTATGGCATTTTTCCACGCCTGGAATGAATATCTACTTGCGACAACATTCATTCTCAATCCTGAAAAACGCGTTGCATCCACAGGACTAGCAACTTTGATTGGAGAACTTGCCACCCCTCTCGATCGAGTCATGTCGGCCGCAATGATTTATACCTTGCCACCTTTGATATTCTTCCTACTTATTCAAAAACGCATTGTTTCTGGCTTAGCCAGCGGCAGTGTAAAAGGTTGATCCAGCCCTCATAAGAATGCTCGTATGCCGAAGCTCAATCGGTAGATTTTAGGTTCGAATCCAAGTCAGGGAGCCAGTACCATTTCATGCATGTCGTTTATAGGCAGTTTAGATCAAGGCACTAGCAGTACTCGCTTCATGATCTTTGACCACGCAGGAAAAGTGGTGGGCCAGCATCAATTAGAACATAGACAAATTCTCCCGCAAGCAGGTTGGGTGGAGCATGATGCCTCTGAAATTTGGGATAAAACCAGTGAAGTAATTTCAGGGGCGCTAAGACAAGCCAATCTCATCGGATCTGATTTACAAGCTATCGGAATTACAAATCAACGAGAAACAACAGTGGCGTGGGATGTAAAAACCGGATTGCCCCTACATAACGCAATCGTTTGGCAAGATACAAGAACTGCTGATTACCTCGAAAGTTTCGATACCAATCTTAAGGATTCCATCAGGAAGAAGACGGGGCTTGCAATCGCTCCGTACTTCTCTGCGAGCAAAATGCATTGGCTACTGACTAATTCGACAGAAGTTGCAAGCGCTGTGAAGCGTGGCACCGCACGTTTTGGAACGATTGACTCGTGGTTGCTCTGGAATTTCTCTGGTGGAGTTGAAGGGGGAGTTCATGCAACGGATGTGACAAATGCGAGTCGAACCCTGCTTATGAATTTAGAGAAATTGCAGTGGGATGATGAACTTCTAGAAACTTTTCAGATTCCTCGCACACTTCTTCCCCAGATTAGATCTTCATCAGAGGTTTATGCTCATACCAGCGCACACGGACCCTTTGGTTCATCGATACCTATCGCAGGAATTCTTGGCGATCAGCATGCAGCGATGGTGGGTCAGGCTTGCTTTAATCGGGGAGATTCCAAGACAACGTATGGCACCGGTAACTTTGCTCTACTCAATACAGGAACAGAGATTGTTCACTCTCAGAATGGTCTTCTGACTACGGTCTGCTACAAATTCGGCGACCAGCCAGCCATGTATGCACTCGAAGGATCGGTTGCAGTAACTGGTTCTGCAATTCAATGGTTACGCGATCAGCTAGGAATCATTAAGAGCGCATCTGAGACAGAAGAACTTGCATCCACAGTTGAAGATACCGCTGGGGTCTATTTTGTGCCCGCATTCTCTGGATTGTTCGCACCGTACTGGAGATCAGATGCGCGTGGAGTAATTGTTGGTCTCACGCGGGCAGCAACAAAAGCACATTTAGCGCGAGCAGCCCTTGAGGCAATTTGTTATCAGACTCGCGATGTGATGGATGCGATGTCTGCAGATAGCGGTGTACCTCTGAAACAGATGCGTGTTGATGGTGGCATCACAGCAAACTCTTTATGTATGCAGATGCAAGCAGACATTATGGGCGTTGAAATTATCCGTCCATTGATTACAGAAACTACGGCGCTCGGTGCCGCCTACGCTGCTGGACTTGCAATCGGCTTTTGGCAGAATACTGATGAACTCGCAGAGAAGTGGAAGGAATCTCGCCGCTGGAAGCCAGTCTCTACTGAAAAAGAACGAAGCGATGGATACGCTGGTTGGAAGCGCGCTATCGAGTGCACTTAAAAGGGGCGAATTAATCTCGGTGAGGATATTCTCTATCCGTGAACGCCCTTCGCAGCATCCCTCGAACCGCCAGTAATTCTTGGCGAGGACAGAGCCGCGCTGAGAAGTTACTTCGCACATTTCTATCAATTACTTGGATCTATGCAGGTTGGGATAAAGCTAGTGATTCAGGATTTCTCACTAGAGGCGAACCGACATTTATCGGAGATACTCTTATTGGATATTCTCAAAACTCTCCGATTTCTGGAGTGCTTGAAAGACTTAGTGAGTATCCAATGCAAGTGGGAGTTTTTATCATCCTCTCTGAGTTTGCGATTGGAATCGCAACTCTTCTCTATGTTGCACCAGCTACTGCAGCTTTTAGTGGATTTCTGATGTCTGTCGGCCTCTGGCTTTCAGGCACATTTAACGTATCCCCTTACTT
>CAIZHT010000129.1 GCA_903932885.1 uncultured Actinomycetes bacterium | reverse complement strand
TCTCGGAACCACCTACTTCACCCTCGTCGGTCTCTTAGTGGGAGCCGCTGGGGCGCTCTACCTAATCTGGCTTAGATTCGGCAGGGAGTAAGGGCCAACTCTGACCTCTAAGTGATGAGCCCCACCGAAAACTCCCAAGATTGGATTTCCCAGGGAACGGGTTTTGCCCATAAGGTAAGCCTGCTTTACCGCTTCCCCAGCGATTGGTTTACAACCCTTTAGAGTCTCAAGGAGTGTGTGTGCACGCGTTTATTAGCTTATACGCAGCTGGTGATGGATTCGTCCCACCAAGCACCAACGACTTCAACCTCCCCCCAATTTTCGAATCAATTCCTTGGCTGACTAAGCCGGTTTTACTCGTCTTTCTTTCAGTAATTCTTGTCTCGGTATTTTTCATTCTCTCCTCACGAAAAGCGGCAGTAGTGCCTTCGAAGCTTCAATTTGCTGGCGAAAGCATCTACGGCTTTGTGCGTAATGATCTTGCTCGCGACGTCATCGGCCACGAATTCATGCGCTTTGTGCCATACCTCTTCACACTCTTTACATTTGTACTGACAAATAACATTTTCGGAATTGTCCCACTCTTACAATTCCCAGCGATGTCGCATGTGGGCTTCCCATATGTGCTCGCAATCTTTACCTTTGTGGTTTTCCATTATGTGGGAATTCGCAAGCAAGGTCTTTTTAAGTACCTCAAGGAAATTGCATTCATGCCAGGAGTACCTAAGCCTGTTTATATCTTGCTTACTCCAATTGAAATTGCAACCTTCTTCCTCGTGCGTCCATTGACGCTCTCACTTCGTCTCTTTGCAAATATGTTCGCGGGCCACTTGCTGTTGCTCGTATTCATTATGGGTGGTGACTACATGATGCGTGATCCAAATCTGATCATGAAGTTGTTTAGCCCATTCTCATTTGCATTTGGTATTGGCCTTACATTCTTTGAATTTATGGTGCAATGCCTGCAGGCATATATCTTTACCCTGCTCACAGCTCTATACATCGCCGGCGCCCTTGCCGACGAGCACTAATCCGCTCCAAACTAATGAAATACCAAACGAAAGGTAAGAAAAAATGACAGGCACACTCAACCTGGTCGGTTTTGGCCTATCAGCAATTGGTCCAGCAATTGCAACAGGAATGATCTTCGCTGCATACATCAACGGCGTAGCTCGTCAGCCAGAAGCGCGTAGCGTTCTCCAGCCAATCGCGTTCCTTGGATTCGCGCTCGCTGAAGCACTTGCACTCTTCGGTCTCGTTCTCGCATTCGTCCTCTAGTCAATAAAGATTGATCAGAGAAACAATGCGCTCATTTAATTTGCTTAGCGGGGAAGAACCATTAAACCCACTGATTCCGCACACTGCTGAATTAGTTGTCGGTGCTATTGCGTTCACCCTGCTATTCCTCGTTCTTCGTAAGGCAGTCGTGCCAAAGTTTGAAAAAGCTTTCGCAGACCGCGCCGAAGCAATCGAAGGCGGTATCGAACGTGCTGAGAAGGCGCAGCTCGAAGCACAACGCGCACTTGTTCAGTACAACGAACAACTTTCATCAGCACAAGGTGAAGCATCAAAACTTCGTGAAGAAGCTCGCATTCAAGGCGCAGCAATTCTCGAAGAGCTTCGCGCCAAAGCTCAAGATGAAGCAGCACGCATCACTGCGGCGGCACACGCATCTATTGAGGCAGAGCGTCAGCAAGCAATCACATCACTTCGCAATGAAGTTGGTGCACTCGCTGTTGAACTCGCATCAAAGATTGTCGGGGAAGCTCTTGATGACCAGGCCCGTCAATCACGGATCGTGGAACGCTTTATCGAAGACCTCGAAAAGTCCAAGTAGTAAGCCAAGTAAGTAAGAGATAAGTAGAAGGAAGAGAATGAGAATCCATCTCGGAGGAAGCAGCCGTCAATCACTCGTGATTGCACGCGGCAAGCTCGATGCTGCCGTCAAGGGCGCAAGCGCTGCATCTGCATCTGAGCTTTCATCTCATCTCTTCTTTGCTGCAGATGTTCTTTCTAAGAACACTTCAATCCGTCGTGCATTTGCAGATCCTTCTCGTGATGCTGCCTCTAAGGCAGCACTTGTTAAGGATCTTTTTGCGAAGTCACTTGCTCAACCAGCGCTAGAAATACTCACATCTGTATCAACGCTTCGTTGGTCAGCTGCAGGAGACCTAGTGCACGTACTTGAGCAGCTTGCGATTGAGGCAGAGGCATCAGCGGCAAACCTTAATAATGAACTCGATCGCGTAGAAGACGAACTCTTCGAGACATCACGGATCATCATTGAGAACTTTGAATTGCGCAAGGCTCTTGTCGGAACTGGAACTCCTGAAGCAAAGTCAGCGCTGATCTCTGAAGTACTATCAAAGAAGGCCTCACAATCAACTGTAAAACTCGCAGTTGCTCTTGTTTCAAGTCTTCGTGGTCGCAGTATCGAAGCAGCATTTGCAGATTACCTATTTGGTCTAGCAAATCGTCGTAACCGACTTATTGCAGTTATTCGTGTGGCCTCAGAAATTTCTGATGCCCAGAAGTCTCGTTTAGCAACAGCGATTGAGTCGCAGGTTGGGCAACCAATCCGCGTCAATATCGAGATTGATTCTTCAATT
>CAIZHT010000128.1 GCA_903932885.1 uncultured Actinomycetes bacterium | reverse complement strand
TAACACATCTCCAGCAGCAAGGGTTGTTTGATTATCAATGAGCTGGAGTACTGCTTTGCGAGAACCTTGACCCGAAAGGATTCCAATCTGCTGTGTACCAGCAATTCTTACACCAATCATAAAAGATGGATCAGAGGCTAAAAGTATCAATGCAGAATTTGGATAAACCTCTTTTACGACTCCCACCAATCCTGCATCGCAGATGACAGTCATATTTCGTCGGATTCCAGAATTTGATCCTGCATCGATAGTCAGTGATTGGCTAAAAGATTGACTGGATCCCTGTGAAATAACTTTTGCACTCAAAATTTTGTAATCTCCAGTACCTGCAAGATCCAACATCGTTTTGTATTTTTCTAGTAGTGCATCAGCATTCTTGCGATTGATTAGTTTTGTGCGCAGATTGAAGTTCTCAGCACGAAGTTGCTCTAATTGATTACGCGTGCGACCAAGGTGAGTTATATCCGAGAAAAAATTCTTGAAAGGTGATGCAACAGTATTTCCTGCCTTTTGAAAAGGCGACAAGACGGTCTGGCTACCAGAACGCAGTCCATCGAGTACTTGAACTCCACGCAGATCTAATGTGATGAGAAAGAGCGAGGAGACAATAAGAATAATAAGAAGTAGGCGCGAGCGATTGCCTCCGCCATAACGCATCTCTTATTTCCTATCGACGTGGTTCGGAGATCAAGACCTTCTCTAAAGCCTCAAACTCTTCAATACATTTTCCAGAGCCCTCAACAACTGCATCGAGTGGACGATCTGCAATATGAATTGGCATACCTGTCTCTTTACGCAAGCGCTCATCAAGTCCCTTGAGAAGTGCTCCGCCACCGGTTAGAACAATGCCGCGATCCATAAGATCACTTGCTAGCTCTGGTGGTGTTTTATCAAGTGTGCTCTTCACAGCATTGACGATTGCATTGACAGGCTCTTCAAGAGCTTTACGAATCTCTGCAGCAGATACAACAATTGTCTTTGGTAGACCTGTTGCTAAATCGCGACCACGAATCTCTGCATCATTTTCACCTTGTAGTGGATAAGCAGAACCAATAGCCATTTTGATCTCTTCTGCGGTGCGCTCTCCCAAAAGTAGTGAGAATTCGCGCTTTACCCAGTTGATAATGGCTTGATCTAGCTCATCACCACCAACACGAATTGAGAGTGCAGTAACAATTCCACCAAGTGAAATAACAGCAACTTCTGTAGTTCCGCCACCAATATCTACAACCATATTTCCTGTTGGTTCATGAATAGGTAGTCCAGCACCAATTGCTGCAGCCATTGGTTCTTCAATGATGTAAACCTTGCGTGCACCAGCTGCATAACCTGCATCTTTTACCGCGCGCTGTTCAACACCCGTAATACCTGATGGAACGCAAACAACAATACGTGGCTTTGCAAGATAGCGACGGCGATGTACTTTTTGAATAAAGTAACGAAGCATTCGCTCTGTTGTATCGAAGTCTGCAATAACGCCATCTTTGAGTGGGCGAATTGCAACGATATTTCCAGGAGTACGACCAATCATCTTCTTGGCTTCAAGACCAACAGCAAGGATTCCGCCAGTATCTTGATTGACGGCAACAACACTTGGCTCATTGAGAACAATCCCACGTCCGCGCACATAGACCAAGGTATTTGCAGTGCCTAGGTCAACGGCCATGTCACGGCCAATAAAGGACATCTTGTTACTCATGTGTTTCCCCTTGTGTTATTCGTTTTAGTTCGTTGGAAAAAAGATAGAAATTTCGCGAGCAGCGGATTCAGGAGAATCTGATCCGTGAACAATATTTTGTACAACTTTGGTTCCTTGATCGCGAGCTAAATCACCGCGAATTGTTCCAGGCGCTGCAACTGTTGGATCTGTTGCACCAGCGAGTGATCGAAATCCTTCGATGACTCGATTTCCAGTTGCAACAATTGCAACAATTGGTCCAGACATCATGAATTCAACGAGTGGTTCATAAAAAGGTTTTCCTGCATGTTCTGCATAATGCTTTTCAAGTAATGCGCGATCTGCATTGAGCATACGAAGTGCTTCAATTGAATAACCTTTTGATTCGATACGTGAAATAACTTCACCAGTTAGCCCACGACGTACACCGTCAGGCTTGACCAGGATTAATGTTTTTTCGGCGCTCATAGTGGGTGAGTCTATTAGGCATCTGGAGGGCGTGTCGCCAGCAGGCTGGCCCGTATCGCCTCACCCTTGCGCCCCACAAGAATCGCCGCAATCCATAACCCCACAAAAAGGGTGCCAATTATAAAGAAGGCTGGGAGGACAAATCCAAAGGCAAGCATGGCAATTTGAAGAGCAGATGCAAAAAACCATCCACCTTTGGATTTCAAAAATCCAGCACTCAGAATTAGCAAGATCGCAATCGATGCACCATAAATCATTGCGGCACTAGAACTATTTTTCATTGCGAGCAGTAGAGCAAAACCAAGGGTGAAACTCTCCATCACTAAGACTGCCGATGCCAACATTCTCATGATTGGAACTTCTTTCTCAGGTAGCTCCGTGATTCACCCACTGTTACGACAGATCCTGCAACTACTACACCAACGGATTCATCACTGAGAGGTCGCTTTGCTTTTTCGAGCGCGCGATCTAATGCATCACTAAGGGATGCAACTGGAAAGACCCGGTCTTTACCAAATATTGAAACTGCGATTTTTTCGAGTTCTTCAACAGGCATTGC
>CAIZHT010000127.1 GCA_903932885.1 uncultured Actinomycetes bacterium | reverse complement strand
TGCGCTCTCATTTCTCTTCCTTACTTTGACTTCTCTAAATCATCAAGAAAGCGATCGACTACACGTGATTGACGTGCCTGGTCATCTAGCGCTTCTCCAACAATCTTTGATGCGAGTTCAACTGCAAGTGCTCCAACTTCACCGCGAAGTGAAGTGATTGCTTGTTGACGCTCTGCTTCGATTGATGCTTGTGCTGTTGCAGTAATACGTGCTGCTTCTTCTTGTGCCTTTGTGCGTAATTCTTCGATGATTGCTGAACCTTGTACTCGAGCTTCTTCGCGAAGTGTTTGTGCTTCTTCGCGAGCTTTAGAAAGTTGCTCGTTGTACTGGACGAGTGCGCGTTGCGCCTCAAGCTGTGCTTGTTCTGCACGCTCCATGCCACCTTGAATCGCATTGGTGCGCTCCTTGAAGGCCTTTTCAAACATAGGCACAACTTTGGAACGCAAGACAATGAAGAGCAAGCTAAATGCAACGAATCCCACAATCATTTCTGCGGTGTGAGGAATCAGCGGATTTAGCTTTCCTGCTTCAGCCAAATTTACAAATCGCATTCTTTATCCCTAATTAGAGAACGAATGCGAGAACGAGACCGAAGAGTGCAAGAGCTTCAGCAAGTGCGAACCCAAGGAACGCGATTGGCTGGAGAACGCTACGTGCTTCTGGTTGACGTGCTACGCCACTGATATATGCAGCGAAGATCATTCCTGTTGCAATTGCGGGTCCAATTGCAGAGAGGCCATAACCGACCAGGTTGAGTGTGCCTGTCATTTTTCTTACCTTTCGTAGTTCTTTCTTAGTGGTTGTTTGGGTAGAGATGTACTTCTTTAGTGCTCGTCGGCAAGTGCACCGGCGATATAGAGCGCTGTCAACAGAGTAAAGATGTACGCCTGTAGACACTGAACCATGAATTCGAAGAATGTGAGACCGATACCAAATGCGAAAGCAAATGGACTCACAAGCTTCAAACCAATTACACCTTTGAGTAGATGATCTCCACCCATGATAAACACGAGCAACAACAAGTGGCCCGCAAACATATTTGCGAAAAGACGAAGTGAGAGCGTTAGTGGGCGCACCAAGAAAAATGTTGCTAATTCAATTGGTGTCAAAAGAATATAAACAGGCTTAGGTACACCAGGCATAAACATGATGTCTTTCAAATACTTGCCTAGTCCTTGTTTGCGAATTCCTACATAGTGGAATACAACAAATGTAAAGACTGCCAAGACGTAAGGAAAACTAACTCGTGACATTGTCGGGAACTGCAAAAGAGGAACAATTCCAAATAGGTTATTAGTCAAAATAAATGTAAAGAGGGTGAAGAGGTAAGGAACAAAGCGCATAAATTCATGACCGATAACATCGCGAGCTAGATCATTGCGAACAAATGCGTAAATGCTCTCACCAGCGAATTGGAGCTTTGATGGCACAACTGCTGCTTTACGTGAGGCGGCAATAAAGAAAATTGAAATCAAAATTACTGAAAAAAAGACCATCACAATCGGTTTTGTTGTAAAAGCGTTATCGCCAAAAATTGGAGGAAGATTGAAGTCGTTGCTGCTTGGCGGAACGAAGCCTTCGCCTTCTGCGCTAAGACGTACTAACGAGCGCACACATACTCCTCAACTTCGATAAAAATCCAAATGGGCAAGACTGTGGGGATACGCAACCTTATGTGAGAGAGGCGCTTGCTGTGAAATCGAAAAGGGGGTGCCTAGGCGTGTATCAAGTCACTTACTCGCGGCCAAAGCGCAGCCAGACGAGGTAGAGAGATGCGCCCATTCCCAGCAAAAGCCCAACTAAAAGGAGGTAGCTCGTGCCGAGCCATTTATCAAGGCCCCAGCCGACCCCACCCCAAAAAAGTAGGCCAGAAAGGAGGTATCCGAAAATAGACCAGAGTGCATTCTCTTCGCCCTTCATAGTTACTCCTTCTCAGTCGGCAATGGCAGATGTAATTTTAGTTTGAGATAACTGCGTATCTCTCCCCCGAGCCAAGTAAAAGTCAATGTTATCGCGGTGATGGCAAATGCGCCACGATCGATACTTTCACGAGATGTCATGCGCGTTAGCACATAAAGAAATGCGCCTAAGAGTATGAACTTTGCAAAATATGAAAATAGAGCAAGTGCCATTGTGCTCATTGGATCCAAATTCCGTGAAATTTTAGAAACCCCAATATGTACAGCAAAATACATTACGACGACGAGTTGCGCTAAGAGGGCTCCCATGAAACCAGGAGCACCTTGGGTAATTGTTGAAACAATTATTGCAATAACACCAACTGCAAGCGAAGGAATAAGTGCGCCGCGCAAGAGGTCACGCTCTGTTGAAGAATTTTTCATACCAGCACCTTTGGACGTCTAGAAAGCAAAATTGTAAATGTAGCCATTGCAACAGCTAGAAGTATTGCAACCCAAATCGGCGCGAATGCAGAGATGCTCACTGGGAATGCAATTGTTGCTGTCCAAAAATACATAATGATTGCTGTCTTGAGTTGAGAATTTCCAGCACTCATGAGTCGATGATGTAAATGTTCTTTATCTGGTGCAAATGGGGACTTTCCAGCCTTGAGTCTGCGCAATACCGCAAGTACTAAATCTGCGAGTGGTATTGCAAGTACTGCTAGCGGCAATAGCAATGGCAATAGCGTTGGACCAAGTTTTTCAGCAGAGATTGCATTGGGATCAACTTGTCCTGTCAGAGTAATTGATGCAGCAGCAAGGAGTAAGCCCAACAACATGGAACCAGAATCTCCCATGAAAATCTTTGCGGGGTGTGCGTTATGAGGCAAGAAACCAATACAGACGCCAATAAGAACTGCAGTAGTGAGCGATGGGGCGCCTGCGCGACTAAAGCCATAATCAACTGCTAATAAGTATGCAAAGGCAAAAAATGCTATGCCGGCAATTGCAACAATGCCTGCCGCAAGTCCATCCATACCGTCAATAAAGTTCACTGCATTGATTGTTACTAGAACAATGAGAACGGTTATAAGTTGGCCAATACTGGCTGGCAAAGTAATAACGCCATTGATTGGAACCCACAGGATTTGGATTCCATAAATCAAGAGAATGCCTGCTGCTAATGCTTGTCCGGCAAGTTTGGTGAGTGCATCTAATTGAAAGCGATCATCGGCCATACCTAACAGGACTACAAAAGTTGCCGCTAAGAAGATTCCTAATGTTTCGTGACCAAATGATTTACCTACTAGTGGCAAATTGTTGACGATGAGAAAAGTAAGAGC
>CAIZHT010000126.1 GCA_903932885.1 uncultured Actinomycetes bacterium | reverse complement strand
ATATGTTCTGGGTGACCTACTGCTGGCTTTCCATCGAGTTCACCAAAGTATGCATTCATCTCTGGCATCAAACGAAGCGCTTTGATCATTGCGTAACCAATAATGTGAGTGAAAGAAACTTTTCCGCCACGTGCGCGCTTCAAGTGGTTATTGATAACAATTCGATTGTCAATCATTAGTTTTGCAGGAATCGCGCGAACACTTGTTGCAGTTGGAACGCTCAAAGATGCTTCCATGCTCTGTACAACACGAGCAGAAACTCCACGAATAGGTTCAAGTGTTGACGCACTCGGTGTTACTAATACTGGAACTGGTTTTACAACGGGATCTGCCGGAGTCGCAGGCTGCTGCTTTACTTCACGTACAACTGGTTGTGATGGTGCAACTGCTGCAGGGGTTGGAGTGACAACTGGTGCAACTGGTGCGGGCGTTGCAACTGGAGTTGGAGTTACAACCGGTGCAGCAACAGGAGCTGTGGGTGTAACTGATGCAGCTTTTTGTACAGATTTAGGAACAGGAGGTGTTCCAGCACGAGGTGCATTTGGCTTAGGTGTTGAACCAGATCCACCAGGAGCAGGTGTGAAGTCAGAGAAAAAATCCCACCATGCTTTATCTACTGATTGTGGATCGGCCAAAAATCTTTCGTACATTTCATCAACGAGCCATTCGTTGGCGCCAAACTCTTTAGCTGCGTCGCTACCAACCACATTGCCTACAATTGAATTTACGTGTGGGTTGGAATCAGATGCCGACACTGGCCCTCCTTCAGTTCTAGCTCAAAACTCGTTGTAACAATGCCTAGCCTATCTCGCACACACGCATGCAGATAAATTCTGCCCAACCTCCAACAGGCGAGATTGACCACATCAGGGCAGAGTTTGCCCATGGATTCACAGAGGCAATTAGCCGTTATCTCAGGGGGCAGTCGAGGCCTGGGCTATGAAGTAGCTCAGGCCCTGGCCTCACAAGGCTTCGATCTCGCTCTCATTGCAAAAGATAAAAATCGCTTGGACGAAGCAGCAAAAAAATTATCAAATCTATTTCCAAATATCACAGTCACACCTTTTGCTGTTGATCTCGCTGATATTTCCGCAACTCGTCAAACTGCTCAACGGATAAGTTCAGAATTACCAACTCCGAATGTCTTAGTACTTGCACACGGAGTTATGAGTGAAAAAATGTCAAAGACTTTGAGAACAACTGATGAGGAATGGCGAAGAGTTCTTTCTATCAATCTAGATTCTGTTTTCACACTTACAAATGGAATTGCACCAGCTATGGCAGAAGCGCGTAATGGAAGAGTCATTATCTTTAGTGCATGTTTAGGTCGCATGTCCGGTCCCGGTAATGCCGGTGGGCTTGCACCATATCGAATAAGCAAAGCGGGAGTAAATGCATTCGTTCGAAATCTTGCACACGAAACTGGATTAGGTGCACGAGGATTACTCGTAGATGCCATTTGTCCTAATCACACACAAACAGATATGGGTGGAGCCGATGCACCACGCACAGTTGCAGAAGGTGCTGAATGTGCAATCTGGCTTGCAACTAGAGATTTTCAACCAGGAGATATGACTGGAGTACTTTGGGAAGATAGAAAAATAGTTCCCTGGTAATTATTCTGGAATTGTTGTCACTGCAAAATAAAGTGTTGCACTGGCTAAAATCACAATTGGAACTGCAGTAAACCAAAGCCCAGCATCGAATTGATACTTTGCAACACCGATGGCAATCAAATTCGCAAGAACTGTTGGTGCGCGACCAAAATTCTTCTTATTTTTATACCCACGTGCACACACGGCTAAACCGCCTCCACCAAGAAGAGCAAATAAAAGAACACCAATGAGTGGCAATGGATCACGAGTGCCAGAAATAACCGTGAGTCCTATTAGCCACAGGGCTAGGGCACCAATGATTGCCACTTCTACGTAAAGTAGGGCTGACACCATAGTGCGACCACGCGCTTGCTTGGCAGGATCTCTAGTCATGGAGCGAAGATTATCAGTGGCTTCATGACATTTTCACATGATGGAATTCATGACTCACTGACGCAACTATTCTCACCCTCTTACTTCTATGAAGAGCTTGCTCGACAAGTTGCACTTAGTGAAAGAAATGGTGCTGAGTTTTCAATAATCCGATGTGTACTTCATGTGCAAAATAAAAGAGAACAGGATTTTGAGGCTATTAATTTTGCTCACTTACTT
>CAIZHT010000125.1 GCA_903932885.1 uncultured Actinomycetes bacterium | reverse complement strand
CGTGGTTCAACAGTTGTGTCGCAGCGAGAACAATGTCCAACTGAGTGAAGATATGGACGCTTTTCTGCAACAACGCGGCCTTGTGCTTTGAGCTCTGCTACAACTGCTTTTCTGGCATCAAAGCGATCCATGCCATCGAATTGAGTTCCAGAGTTAGCCATAACTCCGTGCTCATTCATGATAATTGGCATATCAATACCGTGACGCGTTGCCATCTCAAAGTCGTTTGGATCATGTGCTCCAGTTACTTTTACAGCCCCTGTTCCAAAGTCTGGGTCTACTAATTCATCAGCAATGATTGGAATCATTCGATTAGCGAGCGGGAGTAGAACTTGCGTGCCAACCATGTGCTTATAACGAGGGTCATCAGGGTGAACAGCAACTGCCCCATCGCCAAGCATTGTTTCGGGGCGCGTAGTTGCAACAGTTATTTGCTGATCTCCATCGCCATAGCGAACAGATACAAATTCGCCTTCAACATCTGAATGCTCGACTTCAATATCTGAAAGAGCTGTCAAACAGCGTGTACACCAATTGATGATTCTCTCTGCGCGATAAATAAGGTCTGCGTCATAGAGCTTCTTGAAAATTGTTGGCACAGCTTTGATTCCATTTGCATCCATTGTGAATGCTTCACGACTCCAGTCAACGCTTTCACCAAGACGGCGCATCTGTCCAAGAATTGCACCACCAGATTCGGCTTTCCATTCCCAAACTTTTTTCACGAACTCTTCGCGGCCTAAGTCATGGCGCGACTTTCCTTGAGCCGCTAATTGTTTTTCAACAACGTTCTGTGTTGCAATTCCAGCGTGATCCATACCTGGTAACCAGAGAGTTTCAAAACCTTTCATGCGCTTCATACGAATGAGTACATCTGGCAGCGTGTGATCGAGTGCGTGACCAATATGCAAACTGCCAGTTACATTGGGAGGCGGAATAACAATTGTGTATGGCTCTTTGTCAGAAGTGTTATCGGCGGTGAAATAACCAGCCTTGATCCACTTTTCGTATAACGGTGACTCAATATCGGCCGGTGAAAAGGTCGACGCGAGTTCGCGCTTGCTCTGACTCATAGCGAGCAGTCTAGATTATGCGCTCTTCTCCTCTTGACCCTTTTGGGCCCGTGCGCGCTTTGGAATATCGCCTGTGCGATTAGTCATCGTAGGCAAAACCCCATCGTTGATACATTCCTTAGTAACAACGACCTTGGCAACATCAGAACGGCTAGGTACGTCATACATAACGGCCAATAGAACTGATTCCATGATGGCGCGAAGTCCACGTGCCCCAGTGCCGCGCTTGAGTGCAAGTTCGGCAATTGCATCGAGTGAATCAGCATCGAATTCGAGTTCAACATTATCGAGATCAAAGAGACGTTGATATTGCTTGACCAGTGCATTTTTTGGCTCAGTAAGAATTTGCATGAGCGCTTCTTTATCTAGATTTTCAACGCTTGTAATAACAGGAAGGCGTCCAATAAATTCTGGAATCATTCCAAATTTCAAGAGATCTTCTGGCATAACTTCAGCGAAGAAATCTCTGCGTGACTTATCTTCGGAGCTCTGCATGACGGCATTGAATCCAACGCCCTTGCTTCCACTGCGGCTTTCAATAATCTTTTCAAGTCCTGCAAATGCTCCACCAACAATAAAGAGGACATTCGTTGTATCGATTTGAATAAATTCTTGATGTGGATGCTTGCGTCCACCTTGTGGTGGTACAGATGCAACTGTTCCTTCAAGAATCTTGAGAAGTGCCTGCTGCACACCTTCACCAGATACGTCACGAGTAATTGATGGGTTCTCAGATTTACGAGCGACCTTGTCAATTTCATCGATATAGATAATCCCAGTTTCCGCCTTCTTCACATCAAAATCTGCGGCTTGCAATAATTTGAGCAAGATATTTTCAACATCTTCGCCCACGTATCCAGCTTCAGTAAGCGCGGTTGCATCGGCAATTGCAAATGGCACATTGAGCATGCGCGCAAGAGTTTGTGCCATCAGAGTCTTACCGCAACCAGTTGGGCCAAGTAGCAAGATATTGCTCTTTGCTAATTCGAT
>CAIZHT010000124.1 GCA_903932885.1 uncultured Actinomycetes bacterium | reverse complement strand
CCCGCTTCTTCAATTATTTCAAAAGCACTCTTCACGCAACGAAGTCCCATCAATGATGGACTCGCAATTTGATAACCACGGATACCTTCGGCGCGTTCAAAAACTGGTCCCATTCCAAATTGATCTCCTTGTGAAAACCAACCTTGGATTGGAACCTGTAATTCTTTTTGAATCCTCTTACTTACATATAACCATGCTGGTGAACCGGGACCCGAGTTTCCATATTTATAAGTACAACCAACAACAAGGTCTGCTCCATTTGCATCGAGATTCATTTCGATAGCGCCAACAGCATGGCTTGCATCCCACAGAAGTAGTGCGCCATATTTTCTTGTGAGATCGGTTAATGACTTTATATCGTTTCGTGCACCAGATCTATATTGAATAACTTCTAGCGTTACCAGAGCCACGTCGTCACTGAGATATTTTTCTAAAATTTCGGGTGTGATACGTTCGCAATCTGCCGAACCAGCGCTTTCATTATCAATAATTACTAGATTTAGTCCAAGTTGCTTTGCAATTCCTTCAAGAATGTATCGATCGGTTGGAAAATTTGCTGCATCTGTGATGATGGTTTTGCGACCAGGGCGGGCATTGATTGCTGCAAGTGCTAATTGATAGAAATTTACTGAAGTTGTATCGCAAGCAAGCATTTGTCCTGGACCGGCACCTAATGCCGAACGACCAATGAGATCACCGATTGGTTGAGCTTCATCTACCCAGTGGCTCCACCCTGTTACTACTTCGCGGCCCCACTCTTGCGTCATATATTCATTGACGGCGATAACAGTTGAATGCGGTAAGCGACCTAGCGAATTTCCATCCAGGTAACACATATCGGGGTCAGTAATTACAAATCGTGAACGAAAATGAGCTAACGGGTCATTTCGATCGAGTTCAAGTGCGTATTCGCGGTCAGTGATAGCCATGCTTCAAAGGTACGCTCTCCTACCGTGGCGCGCAACGTTGTAAATATCGAAGAGGTCTCAAAGGCCTTTGATATCAAAGCCCTATTAAATAGCGTGTCTATTGGCATATCAGAAGGTGATCGAATCGGGATAGTCGGTCGAAATGGTTGCGGTAAAAGCACCTTGATGAAAGTTATCGCAGGGATTGAATCACCCGATAGTGGGCGCGTTACCAGATCTAACTCTGCGCACATTGGAATACTTTCGCAAATTGATTATGCAGATCCAGAAAGCACTGTTCGTGATGTTGTTCTTGGCGATACAGCAACACACGAATGGGCAAGTGATGCAGGTATCCGCGAAGTTTTTACTGGGCTCTTCGGAGGATTTGATGATCACTTATTTGAAAGAAAATTTGAATCTTTATCGGGTGGAGAGAAAAGACGAGTAGGTCTTGCAAAGTTACTTATTGCAAACCTTGACCTAATTCTGCTCGATGAACCGACAAACCATTTAGATGTTGAAGGTGTTGCTTGGCTTGCAGAGCATCTGAATAATCGAAAAAACTTAGCTGTTGCAGTTGTAACTCACGATCGTTGGTTCCTAGATGCCGTTACCGATAGAACCTGGGAAGTAGTCGGAGGAAAAATTGAAGAATACGACGGTGGTTATTCAGCCTATGTTTTAGCTAAAGCAGAAAGATCACGTCAAGCATCTGTACTTGATGGCCGACGTAACGCCCTAATTCGTAAAGAGTTAGCGTGGTTGCGTCGTGGAGCACCCGCACGTACAACAAAACCAAAATTTCGTGTGGATGCTGCCAACGAACTTATTTCTGCTGAGCCAGCCCCACGCGATAAAACTGAACTTCTAAAATTTGCTCGCAATCGTTTGGGAAATACGGTGTATGAAGCACACCATATGCAAGTAAAAATTGGCGATAAAGAACTTATAGAGAATCTGACATGGAATGTTGGTCCTGGAGATCGAATAGGAATTGTCGGCGTCAATGGCGCTGGTAAAACTACATTGATGCGCACGCTAGCCGGTGAACTAAAACCTAGTGGTGGCAAATTAGTTACAGGAATAACAGTTGCATCTGCATTTCTTACGCAGCATCTCACTGAACTTGACCCAACCTGGCGCGTACTTGAAGCTGTTGAGAAAGTTGCAAACCACATTGAGCTGGGTAAAGGAAAATCACTTTCTGCCTCACAGTTGTGCGAAAGATTAGGTTTTGATCGCGATTCTCAGTGGACCCCAGTCGGCGACTTATCTGGAGGAGAAAGACGACGTCTTCAACTCACTCGTTTATTGATGGATAGTCCGAACGTGTTATTACTTGATGAACCTACAAATGATTTTGATATCGAAACTCTCAACGAACTTGAAGATTTGCTCGATAGTTATACAGGAACACTTCTTGTGATTTCCCACGATAGATTCTTTTTAGAAAGAGTATGCGATCGCTTTGTTGGTTTACTTGGAGATAAAGAAGTTCGAGATCTTCCCCGCGGCGTAGATGAGTATTTGGAGCAACGTGAAGCATCTATCAGTTCTGCAATTGCATCTAATTCCCCCAAGAAAACCCAATCGAATGCGGCTGAACAGCGCCAGATAAAGAAAGATATCGTTAGGTTGGAGCGACAAATCGAAAAACTGAAGGAACTTATTTCTAAGTTAGAGCAAGAACAACAAGAGGCGGGGTCCGATTCCGGACGACTATTAGAGATCACAGAACAACTAGAGAAAGCCCACACAGAGTTCAACACTCGCGAAGAAGAGTGGTTAGAAGCCACGCTCAAAGTCGAGCCTTAGGATAAAGTTTGTACATGGGCAAAATTTCACATTACATAGAAGTTATTCTCTTCCGTTCTCGTTTCTTATTGGCCCCTCTGTACTTGGGACTTGTCGGAGCATTAGCCCTTCTTGGCTATCGATTCATAATCGAATTTATTCATTTAGCAGAGAAGATTGATAAGGCAACACCTCAATCTTTCACACTTGATTTACTTGCCCTTCTTGATCTAACACTTCTCGCTAACTTGATTCTTATGGTGATTTTTGCAGGATACGAGAACTTTGTATCTCGAATCGATGTTGCGACAGAATCTAAAGATCGACCACATTGGATGGGAACTATTGATTTCAGTGGTCTGAAAATCAAACTTATCGGTTCACTCGTTGCTATTTCAGTTATTGAACTTCTCAAAGATTTCATTGAACTCTCTGGCCAAGATCATGTTGGAGGAGGCACTAAATGGAGAATCGTTATTCACATTACATTTGTTGCATCTGGCGTGCTCTTTGCTCTCATGGATTGGATTGCCGATAAGAGAGAGTTCCACGGTACGCACGCTTAATGCGTCTTGATTTTTTAGCGGCGCTATCAGGCATTCTCATTGCGCTCCAAGCGCGCGCAAATGGTGAACTCTCACATCAACTCGGTAATGGGCTAGAGGCAGCGTTAGTCTCTTTTGGTTCAGGACTTATCATCATTGTTCTCATCTCTTTTTTTAATCCTTCTATCAAAGAGGGAATTCGCAATTTACGAGAAGCGGTACAAGAGAAAAAAATTGCTCGCTGGAAACTTTTTGCAGGCATGTTGGGTGGAACCTGGGTTGCCGTTCAAACCCACATTGTTCCGTTGATCGGAGTTGCAATATTTTCAGTGGCATCAATTGCAGGACAAGCAACCGCTTCACTTATTGTGGATCGTATTGGTCTTACCGGCGGTGGAAAGAAATTACTCTCAAAGCGCCGGGTTGCCGCTGCCCTCATCACTGTTTTAGCTGTTCTGCTCTCCGTACTTGACCGACTTGATGCAAGCAATCTCTCTAAGTTTGCAGTATTTCTTGGAGTAATTACTGGTGCCCTTGGTGGAATTCAGAGGGCAATGAACGGGGAGATTAATGAATACTCCCACCAGAGCTTTACTACTTCTCTGCTCAATTTTATTATGGGCACAACATTTTTAGTGGTGCTACTCATTGTCATGATTCTTGCAAAAAGAATTGAACTTGTTCCATTACCAAGTGGACCATGGTGGATCTATACCGGCGGAGTAATTGGAGTTATCTATATTGCTTTCTCTTCAACCATTGTTCAACATCTTGGAGTACTTAATTTCACACTCTTTAGTGTTGGCGGCCAACTAGTTGGCTCACTTGCAATCGATGTTTTATATCCAACAGATGGTGTTCAAATCAGCGCATATCTCATTAGTGGAATTGTTATGACTTACCTCGGCGTTATCGTCGGTGGCGTAAGTAGTTCCAGAGTGCGGAAACCAGCGACGCCCCAATAAAGAAAGCCGCAATTGCGTATGACCAAGTCTTTACCCACGGCAGACTTGCTGCGTAATATCCCGCCAATGTAATTCCAACTCCCCACAAAAGTGCACCAAGAACATTTGCACTAAGAAATTTGTAGTAATTCATATGTGAGGCACCAGCTATTGGCGGCACAAATGTGCGAAGCCACGGGAAGAAGCGGGCTGCTACAACTGCCCACCACCCAGTCTGTTCATAAAAACGTTCTGAGCGTTCAATCATTCGCTGTATTCGAGGTGAAGAATGACGCTCTAGATAAGGCCGGCCAACTAATCGACCCAGGACAAAGCCAACTTGATCACCCATAAATGCGGCAATAAAAATAACTGTTATCAAGATGACGATATTTGCTTCGCTGTGAGCCGCGGCCACTAATCCTGCACTAAAAAGAATTGAATCACCGGGTAAGAAGAAACCGAGCAAGATGCCCGTTTCAACAAAAACGATTACGCCAACAATGAGATAGAGAATTATTGGAGCAAGTGTTGAAAATTGCTCGTCAAAAGAAGCGGCTAACTCAATCATACAGATTTCTTTACAGCCGCAGCGACAGCAGTGACAACGTGTGAATCAAAAACACTTGGAACAATAAAAGAGGCATTGAGTTGTTCTGGGGAAACGCAATCAGCAATTGCATGTGCAGCAGCGATGAGAAGTTCATCAGTAATTTTGCTCGCATTTGCATCAAGTAATCCTCGAAAAATTCCAGGAAAAGCTAAAACATTATTTATCTGATTTGGTTGATCGCTTCGACCTGTTGCTACAACTGCTGCATACTTACGAGCGATAACCGGATCGATTTCAGGATCTGGGTTAGCTAGTGCAAAAACTATTGAATCCTTTGCCATAGAAGCAACATCGGATTCTGAAATGACATTTGGCGCGCTGACGCCAATGAAGATATCGGCCCCCTTCATCGCCTCAGAAATAGTGCCGGAGAAATTATCGGGATTGCAATTATCTATAAACCAGGTACGCATCGGATCATCGCTCTTGGTACCCTGATAAATAACGCCATCCTTATCAAAACCAATTATATTTTTAGCGCCACTCTTAATAAGTAGGCGTGCGATTGCAGTTCCTGCTGCACCAGCGCCACTCATTACAATTTTGACGTCAGAGAGATTCTTCTTTACTAATTTCAAGGAATTTCTTAGGGCTGCAGAAACAACTATTGCGGTTCCATGTTGATCATCATGAAAGACAGGAATATCTAGGAGGTCGCGAAGACGACGTTCGATTTCAAAACAACGAGGAGCAGAGATATCTTCGAGATTTATACCGCCATAAACGGGAGCAATCAATTGAACGGTGCGAACGATTTCATCGACATCTTGGGAATCAATACAGACTGGCCAGGCATCAACATCTGCAAAACGCTTGAAGAGAGCAGCTTTACCTTCCATGACTGGAAGCGCTGCAGCAGGGCCAATATTTCCAAGCCCCAACACAGCTGAACCATCTGTTACAACAGCGACAGT
>CAIZHT010000123.1 GCA_903932885.1 uncultured Actinomycetes bacterium | reverse complement strand
TACGTAGCATTGAAATTGAATTATCCTCGTTGCGAACGGGTAAGACACATGTCATGCAAATTCCAATGCCGCATGCCATCGACTCTTCTACAGCGCATTGGTGAACAACATCTTTATCTGCAGTTATAGCTGAAATAGCTGCAAGCATGCCCATTGGTCCACACGAGTAAATCACTGCAACATCGAGATCCGAAATCAATTCTGTAATCGGGTCAGTGACTTTACCGGCGATACCCATGGAGCCATCTTCTGTATAAATGCGAAGAGAATTTACAGAGCGCTTGCCCTCCATCGGTGCATAAATTTTACCTGCAGTACTTGCGCCAAGGAGCATATCGACCTTGCATCCTCGATCTTTCAAAACTTCTGCGAGTCCAAACAGTGGTGCGGAACCGTATCCGCCTCCGACTAACAGAACCTGTACAGGTTGCGTTGGAATTCCGAAAGCGCTACCAAGAGGTGCTACTAAATCAATTACTGCGCCCTCAGGTTGTGCGCATAACCACTTACTTCCTTGACCATGAGGAGCGACTATAAGTTCCATGGTTCCACCGAATGAATTGCTGTGTGCAACTCGCGAGATTGCAAATGCACGACGTAAAACCATTTTAGAAGAATCACCACCTACGCTGATGGCGACAAAATTTCCTGGTTTGCACTTATCGACTAAGTCGCCAACGCTAATAAGAATCTGGTGATATTGACCTACTAGTTTGTTTCCAACGATGGTTGCGCGCAATTGCGCAGCGTTCTTATTGATCGTCGACATCAGGATTGCAACCAACTCTGAATTGGTTTCACAGAAAGATTCTCACCTTGAAGGGCGCGAATGCCTTGTACCGCCGCTGCAAAACCGGCAGTAGTTGTGATGCAAGGAACTGAGCGCTGAATCGCAGCGGTACGTATAGCCCAACCATCGTGGCGCGTTCCTCGACCGACAGGTGTATTGATCACTAGCGAAATATCTCCAGAATTGAGAATTTCTACAATAGTCGGCTCACCCATCGGCCCACTTCCTTGTGAATTCTTACGCACATGTGTCGATGTGATGCCATGTTCTGCCAAGAATTGTGATGTTCCAACGGTTGCGAGAATTGTAAAACCAAGGGCTGCAAGATCGCGTGCTGGCGCAATTCCTGATTGCTTATCCTTATCAGCAAGGGAGATAAACACCTTGCCACTTTTTGGCAATGGTCCGAATGCACTTATTTGGCTCTTTGCATAACTTTCACCAAATGTATCTGCGATTCCCATTACTTCACCTGTCGAACGCATTTCGGGTCCGAGTACTGCATCTACTCCGCGACCATCACTTCTGCGGAATCTATTCCATGGCAAGACCGCTTCTTTGACAGAAATACCATGAGCAATTCCATCGCCGCTTTCTGGAAGAATTCCTTCGCTGCGCAATTGGGCGATTGTCGAACCAACTGAGATTCTTGCAGCCGCTTTTGCAAGAGGTATTCCTGTTGCCTTACTGACAAATGGCACTGTGCGTGAGGCACGAGGGTTCGCTTCCAATACATAGAGAACATCATTAGCCACAGCAAATTGAATATTGATAAGGCCTCGAACTCCAACTCCAGTAGCAATTTTGAGAGTAGCGCGTCGGATTTCAAGAAGCTGTTCTTTCGACATGGTCATCGAAGGCAGTACACAAGCGCTATCACCGGAGTGGATACCCGCTTCTTCAATATGTTCCATCACTCCACCAAGAAATAACTCTTCTCCATCGTAGAGTGCATCGACATCAATTTCGATTGCGCTATCAAGAAAACGATCAACTAGTACCGGTCGATCTGGAGTTATATCTGTAGCGCGTGAAATAAAGCCTGCAAGTGCTTCATCGTCGTAAACGATTTCCATACCCCGACCGCCCAAAACAAAGGATGGACGGACAAGAACTGGATAACCAATACGCGTTGCGATAGATATTGCTTCTAATTGCGACGCAGCCATTCCATATTCTGGCGCCGTCAGGCCTTGCTCTTTGAGAACATCACCAAAAGCACCTCGTTCTTCAGCCAAGTTGATCGCTTCTGGACTTGTACCAAGAATTGTTACACCAGCATTTTTGAGTCCAGCAGCTAAGCCAAGAGGAGTCTGTCCACCTAGTTGCGTTATTACTCCGAGTAAAGGTCCCGCTAAAGATTCAGCGTGGACAACCTCTAATACATCTTCGAGTGTGAGTGGCTCGAAATAAAGTCGACTACTAGTGTCATAGTCAGTCGATACAGTTTCGGGATTACAGTTGATCATGATTGTGTCGAAGTCAGCATCGCGCAGAGCAAAGGATGCGTGAACGCACGAATAATCAAATTCGATACCTTGCCCAATGCGGTTTGGCCCACTACCCAAAATAATCACTGCTGGCTTGGTGCGAGGACGAACTTCACTCTCTTCCTCATAACTTGAATAGTGATAGGGAGTAAAAGCTTCGAACTCAGCAGCGCAGGTATCAACTGTTTTATAGACGGGTCTAATTCCTAAATGATGGCGCGCCTTGCGTACATCTTCCTCAGATACACCACGAAGCGATGCAATTTGAGCATCTGAGAAAGAAAATTCCTTAGCAATCTTTATCAATTCGGGAGTTAGTTCTCCAGGTTGAGCAATCAGTTTCGCTCTTTCATTAATCATTTCGATTTGTCGCAAATACCAGCGATCAATCTTTGTTGCTTCAAACATTTCATCTATTGATGCGCCAAACCAGAGTGCTTTTTGAACTTGTTGCAATCGATACT
>CAIZHT010000122.1 GCA_903932885.1 uncultured Actinomycetes bacterium | reverse complement strand
GAATCTCTTGGTTGCACAGTCGATGTTGCTGGCTCAATTGAAGGTCTTGTCGATTCTGTATATATGCACGACCCAATGATCATGACTCCTCATGGCGCAATACTTTTAAGAATGGCAAAGCCAGTGCGCTCTACCGAGCCTGGTTTCTTCCGCAAAGATTTAGAAAAGTTAGGTGTTCCAATCCTTGGAGAACTCAGCGCTCCTGCATATGCAGATGGCGGCGACAAAGTTTGGCTCGATGAGAAGACGCTACTTATAGGTCATAGCTACCGCACTAACACTGCAGGTATTGAACAAATTCGCCAGATGCTCGCACCCTTTGGCGTAGATGTTCTCTCCTTTGATTTGCCGCACTACGAAGGACCCGGCGCAGTTCTGCACCTCATGAGTGTTCTCTCCCCTATTGCGCGCGACAAAGCTGTTGTCTATGAACCGCTTGCACCTGCGCGACTGCTTCAGTATTTGGAATCTCGTGGAATTACATGGTTTACCGTCAGTGAAAAAGAGATGCTTACTCAAGGTAGCAATATCTTGGCGGTGCGCCCCAACGTTGTTGTACTTGCAGCAGGTAATCCAGAGATTGAAAGTAAGTTAAAGAACGCCGGCGTTGAAGTACATCTCTTTGCGGGAAATAACGTTGCAGTCAAAGGTGATGGCGGTCCAACATGTATGACTGCGCCACTACTTCGAGTTCCTAACTAAACTTTCTTATATCCTTTTGGACATACAGGTTTAGAACCAACAACTTTTTTCGTGGTCGATCCCTTTTTACACTTTATAGAGATGCTCTTGGGTGCATTCGGTTTGGCGGGTGCACTCGCCGTTGCTGCTGGTTTTTCTGCAGCTGGTTGAGCAGGAGCCTTTACCGCTTCTTGAGTCAGCTTGATTCGAATAGTTGGCACCGAGAAAGTGAAGTTCTTAGCCGATAATTTCATCCAGCCATTCTTTTCACTTAGCAACGTTGTTGCGACATTTTGTACTGAGCCATCTCCAGAGGTGATCGAAATCGTTGCGCTCACTGGAGCTTTAGAAAATCCGTAAAGACAGCGTGCCGTATCGGACTTCATATTGAGTTCGTACGACCCTTTGAATTCAGCATTATCAAAACCATTGTGCGGCCCAGCAACTTTATATGTCATAAATCCATCAACGAGTTCCGGCGGACTTGGATCATAAATACTTGCATTAGTTGAAATGATTCCAATCAAACCATTTTTGGCATCAAAGCATGCTGGCCAACGAGCAACGCGCCAATTGCCTGGCGTCATACCCGTAATATCCCATCTCGAATTCTCAACAGGTGCCGCTTTCAAGTATTTTGCTAGAGCATCTACATAACCAACATTGAAGTTGGGATCATCTGGATTTTGCGTGTAGAGATACTGCCAATTCAAACGGTCGCCTTGAGGTCGCTCGACGGGACAATCACGACCTCCGCAATTTATAAAGGCGGCGCTCAGAGCTTTATCTGCCGCAATTTCAGAAGTCTTTAGTTCTGCATAACTAATTGGGACTTGGATGGAATTACCCTCGATACGAATTGAATTGATTTCCGAGGTCAGGGGTTCAACAGAAACGGATGCATCTCCGACGCGTCCAAAGAGCCAACCAGTAATGCGATTATCCATCTGCATCGTCAAGCCAATTTTTTGGTTCTTAGTGAACTCGGTGCGCATTGCGCATTTACCTAGTTCAATCCAGGCACAATCAAATCCCCGCTCAATAGGGCTTCCATCTGTCGAGAAGGATTCAAAGAAGTCATTTCCATCGGGCAGAGTGCGAACACGGAAAGGTACATAGTTACCTGATACATATTTGACTGGAATTACTGATGCATTGAAGGAGAATACATATGCAACTCCTGGTTCAAATGTTCCAGGGCTGTAATCAATGTTGTATCGGATGGAAATTTGTACCCCGTATAAGTTTCCGGCATCGTCTTTCCATACACTTATAGCGCCACCTTGTGGAGTTTTAGCTTTTTCGTTCGCTACGATTTTTGGCATATCTATTTCGTGAT
>CAIZHT010000121.1 GCA_903932885.1 uncultured Actinomycetes bacterium | reverse complement strand
CTTAGCCGAATCACTTGAGAAGGCATATGCCCGTCTTGGAGATAACCAGCGCTTACTTCTTGAATATAAATTCTTTGAGCCAGCTTTTTATCACACTGATGTTCCTGACTGGGGAACATCCCTTGTGCACTGTTTAGCACTAGGACCAAAGGCGTGGGTTGTCGTCGATACAGGTCACCATGCACCAGGTACAAATATTGAGTTCATTGTTGCTAATTTATTGCGTGCAAAGCGCCTTGGCGCCTTTGACTTTAACTCACGTTTCTATGCTGATGATGACCTCATTGTTGGTGCTGCAGACCCATTCCAGCTCTTCCGCATTATGCACGAAGTAAATGTTGGTGGCGGTTTTGATGTCGGTACACCTGTTTCATATGTTCTCGATCAATGCCACAACATTGAAGCAAAGATTCCGGGCCAGATTCGCTCAATCATGAATGTACAAGAAGCAGTTGCTAAAGCAATCTCTGTTGATCAGAGTGCACTCAAAGCAGCACAGGTTGCTGGCGATGTATTAGCAGCTCATGAAGTTTTGATGGATGCATACAACACTGATGTTCGTCCATTGCTTCGCGAATGGCGCGCAGATAATGGAATTGATCCAGAACCAATGAAGGCATATGCAGCAAGTGGATATGCAAAGAAAATTGCAACCGAACGTGTCGGTGGCAACCAAGCGGGCTGGGGAGCGTAATTTTTAATGGCGAGTAATAAAACAATTGAAGAGTTATTAGGTCGTAGTAATCGTCTGGGGAGTAATCCAAAATATACAAACTATGCCGGTGGTAATACATCTGCAAAAGGTGCTACAAAAGATCCATCAACTGGTCTTGATGTAGAAGTTATGTATGTAAAGGGCTCTGGTGGAGATCTTGGAACTCTCAAAGAGGGAGGCCTCGCTGCTCTCTACCTAGATCGATTGAAAGCACTCGCCAATGTTTATCGCGGACTAGAACATGAAGATGAGATGGTTGCGCTATTTGACTACTGCACATTTGGAAAAAGTGGTGCTGCGCCAAGTATCGATACTGCAATGCACGGTCTTGTCGACGTTGCACATGTTGATCACTTGCACCCAGATTCAATTATTGCTCTTGCAACAGCCGCTGATGGCCCAGCGCTTACAAAGAAATGTTTTGGGGATGAAATATTGTGGATCGATTGGCGCCGCCCAGGCTTTCAATTAGGACTAGATATTGCCGAACTTGCAAAGAAGAATCCATCAGCAAAGGGTGCGATCCTTGGTGGTCACGGTCTAACAACGTGGGCGAGCACAAGTGAAGAGTGCGAAAAGCGCTCAATTGACGCTATAAATAAGGCCGAAAAGTTCTTAGCTGATAATGGTCGCAAAGATCCATTTGGTGACGTTGTAAAGCAATGGGCGCCACTTGCACCAGATGCTCGTCGTGCTCGCGCAGCAGCACTTGCCCCGACGCTTCGAGGAATCGCATCTCGCGATGCTCGCATGATTGGAAACTTTAGTGATGCAGATGTCGTCCTTGATTTCATTTCTCGCAAAGAGCTAACACGCCTAGGTGCATTAGGCACATCGTGTCCCGATCACTTCTTGCGCACAAAAGTATCTCCAATGATTCTAGATACCCCAGCCGATGCACCTCTTGAAACCGTGATTGCTCGAGCACATGAATTACACGAGGAATATCGCAAGGGGTATGCCGACTATTACAACCGCTATGCAACTAAGGAATCTCCTGCAATGCGCGGTGCTGATCCACTCATTATTTTGGTGCCAGGTATTGGAATGTTTAGCTTTGGAAAAGATAAGCAGACGGCACGTGTTGCTGGCGAGTTCTACATCAATGCAATCAATGTGATGCGCGGTGCGGAATCTGTCTCTAGTTATAAGCCAATTGCAGAATCTGAAAAGTTCAATATTGAATATTGGGATCTTGAAGAGGCAAAACTTCGTCGTATGCCAAAACCAAAAGCTCTCGCTGGCCGTATTGCACTAGTAACCGGTGGTGGTTCAGGAATTGGTAAAGCAACTGCAGAGCGTCTAGCTGCCGAAGGTGCATGTGTTGTAATTGCAGACCGCGACTTTGAAGCAGCAAAGAAAGTTGCCGCTGAACTCGGCGGAGCAGATAAGGCATTCGCTGTATCGGTTGATGTCACCGATGAGAGCGCAGTTGCAGCATCAATTGATGCATGTGCACTTGCTTTTGGTGGAGTTGATTTAGTCGTCAACAACGCTGGACTCTCCATTAGTAAGCCACTTGTTGAAACATCAGTTACTGATTGGGATGTTCAACATAATGTTATGGCCCGTGGTTCATTCCTTGTATCTCGTGAGGCCGCTAAAGCAATGATCGCGCAGAAAATGGGCGGCGATATCGTCTATATCTCCTCTAAAAACAGCGTATTTGCAGGGCCTAACAATGTTGCCTACGGTGCTACAAAAGCTGATCAAGCACATCAGGTTCGCTTACTTGCTGCTGAACTTGGTGGATATGGAATACGCGTCAACGGTGTAAATCCTGATGGAGTAGTAAAAGGTTCTGGAATCTTTGCAAGTGGATGGGGTGCACAACGCGCTGCTGTCTATGGAGTAGAAGAAGAAAAACTTGGCGAATATTACGCACAGCGCACAATCTTGAAGAAGGAAGTTCTTCCAGATCATATTGCTGCTGCAGTATTTGTTTTGTGTGCAAATGAGTTACCACTTACTACGGGACTTCATATTCCAGTCGATGGTGGAGTTGCAGCAGCTTTCTTGCGCTAACCATGGGCCGCTATATTGCAGTAGATCTCGGTGCAACATCAGGACGCGTTGCACTCGTTGATACTAATTCCGGTACTTTCGATATTAATGTTGTGCATCGCTTTCCTCATGAAGTCATTAATAATGAAGATGGTGCTATGCGCTGGGACTGGGAATTTATCCTCAAAGAATCTCTTGTCGGTATTGAAAAAGCGGCTGCACTTGGTCCTGTTACCTCCCTTGCAATTGATTCGTGGGCAGTTGATTATGGATTTCTAGATTCTTCTGGCAAAGAACTGCTACCTATACGTTCATACCGTGATCCAAGAAATCAAGTCGCCTTTGAGGCAACTCTTGCAAAATATGGCAAAGAGCGAATTTATCAAACAACAGGAATTCAATTCTTATCGCTGAACTCAATTTATCAATTGATGGCCGCAAAAGAAGATCCGAACTATGTTGGCGCTGCTCAATTTTTATTAGTACCTGACTTTATGAACCATGCGCTCACTGGTGTGGCATCTACTGAAATAACAAATGCTTCCACTACTCAGTTATTGGATACAAAGTCGCGTACATGGGATTACGAACTCATTGAATTACTGGGATTGCGTGCAAGTCTTTTTCCTGCGCTTCATGAACCAGGAAGTGATTTAGGTGTAATTCGTGGACATGGGCCACTCGATGGAATTAAAGTTGTTGCTACTGGCTCACATGACACCGCTTCTGCGGTAGCTGGTGCACCTATAGAAAACGCGGAAATTGAGGCTTATTTATCGAGTGGAACATGGTCACTCCTTGGAATTGAATCGAGTCTTCCGTTTCGCGGTAGTGATGCCTTTGGAATCAACCTCACCAATGAATTGGGTGTTGAAAATACGGTTCGTGTTCTCAAAAACATAACTGGCCTTTGGATCTTTGAAGAATGTCGCCGAACTTGGCGTGAAGAAGGATTCACCCCAAAACTTACTGAGCTCATTTCACTTGCAGAGAATTCAACATTCAAATCGGTTATTGATCCAAATAATCTTCTCTTTGCAACACCAGGGGATATGCCACACAAAGTCGCGCGATTCTGCCGTGAGAGTAATCAACCAGAGCCACAGACCCATGGCGATTACATCCGTTGTATTTTCATTAGTCTGGCACTTGCCTATAAGAAGACTCTTGAAGAGATTGAAGAAGTTACGGGTAAGAAGATTACGAAGATACATATTCTGGGTGGTGGTTCACAGATTCATCTGCTCAATCAAATGGCAGCCGATGCAACAGGATGCGTTATCTCTGCTGGTCCAACTGAATCAACACTGATTGGTAATGTCGCAATGCAAGCAATCGCTTCAGGAGAATTTGCTAATTTAGCCGAGGCGCGAAATGCAATTAGAAAGAGTTTAGCTCCCAAGCTATTTACACCACAAAAGCATTGACCTTCTTTGACTAGGGAATTATTCTTAGGTATGAGCCAAACATTGCACCCACATTCACCGTATTCATTAGCATTCAACGCCAACGAACTTTCTGCACGTTGGATCAAAGTAGTTGAAAGCGAAGTCCCAGAACTAGAGCACAGACCTGTCT
>CAIZHT010000120.1 GCA_903932885.1 uncultured Actinomycetes bacterium | reverse complement strand
CTTTATGTTGGTTGGGAAGGCGTAGCCCTTGCCTCGTATTTGCTCATTGGTTACTGGAATCAAAAGCCTGCTTATGCAACTGCTTCGAAAAAGGCATTTGTCATGAACCGTGTTGGCGATATGGGTCTTTCTTTTGCAATCATGATTGCTTTTGCAACTCTTGGAACAGTTTCATTTTCAGGAGTTAAAGAGGCAGTACCTCAAGCATCTACTGCATCATTGACAGCAATTGGAATAATGCTGCTAGTTGCAGCGGTAGGAAAATCTGCCCAATTCCCATTACAGGCATGGCTCGGCGATGCGATGGCTGGCCCAACACCAGTTTCAGCCCTTATCCACGCAGCAACAATGGTTACAGCAGGCGTGTATCTGATTACTCGTTCTAACTTTATTTTCGATGCTGCGCCAACAGCTCAATTACTCGTTGTCATCGTTGGTGCGATAACACTTCTCTTTGGTGCAATTATCGGTACTGCTAAAGATGATATTAAGAAAGCACTTGCTGCCTCAACCATGTCGCAAATCGGTTACATGATCTTGGGTGCGGGACTTGGCCCAGTGGGATATGCATTTGCAATCATGCATCTCATTACTCATGGATTCTTCAAAGCAGGAATGTTCCTTGGTGCTGGTTCAGTAATGCACGGTATGGATGATGAAGTAAATATGCGTAAGTATGGAAACCTTCGAAAATTCATGCCGATTACTTTCGTGACATTTGGTTTAGGTTACTTAGCAATTCTTGGAGTTCCACCATTCGCTGGTTTTTACTCCAAAGATATGATTATTGAAACAGCATTTAATGCAGGTGGCATAAAAGGAATTCTTCTTGGTAGCGCAGCGCTACTTGGTGCAGGCCTAACAGCTTTCTATATGACTCGCGTCATGATTCTTACATTTACAGGCACGCCACGATGGGATGAAAAAGCGGATCCACATGAGTCACCAATTCTGATGTGGTTACCAATGGCAATCCTTGCAGTTGGTTCTGTGACTTCAGGATTCTTGCTCTCACGCGGAGATGCGCTTGTGCATTGGCTTGAGCCGCTCTTTGCAGAGCATGGTGAACACGAAGAGCTATTGAAACCAATTGTTGTGACATCCCTTGCATTACTTATGGTTGCAATCGGTGTAGCGATTGCATTCTTGAAGTATTCACGCAGTGAAGTTTCACGCACAGCTCCTGAGGATGTTTCTCTCCTTACAAAAATTGTCCGTCGCGATCTATTACAAGATGATTTCAACGAAGCAATCTTTATGCGCCCTGGCCAAGCACTCACTTCTACTTTGGTCAAAACTGACGAGATGGTCATTGATGGCGCAGTTCGTGGAATCGGCACCGCAGCCCTTGGCTCTGCCGGCGCTCTTCGTACAAGCCAAACAGGCTTTGTTCGCAGCTATGCAGCACTCATATTGATTGGCGCAGTTGCCCTCATTGCAGCGATTTGGGTGGTGACACAGTAATGAATATTTCATTGACTCTTCTTATGGCTCTACCACTCCTTGGTGCTGCAGTTTTAGCAGCACTTCCTAAGGCAAGCGGACTTCTTGCTAAGCAAATCGCACTTGGATCAACAATTCTTGTTGCACTTGCAACGATTTCTATGGCTATCGGTTTTGAACGCGACAATATCAATCTTCAATATGTAGAGAGCCGCCCATGGATTCCATCTTTTGGTATCAACTATGCAGTTGGCCTCGATGGCATCTCTCTTGTTCTCATTCTGATGACAACTCTTCTTGCACCAATTGTCGTTCTTGCAGGATGGAATGAATCACAGAATGGTCGTTGGTCAACAAAGACTTTCTACATTCTTATTCTTATTCTTGAAATGATGGCTATTGGGGTCTTTGCCGCAACTGATGTATTCCTTTTCTATGTTTTCTTTGAAGCAATGCTCGTACCTGTCTACTTCTTGATTGGTGGTTATGGCACAGGGGAGCGTTCAGCTGCTGCAGTGAAGTTCCTTCTGTACAGCCTTTTCGGTGGCCTATTGATGCTTGCATCAATTATTGGTCTCTATGTTCTCTCTGGTGCACAAGGTGGACATACATTCGATACTCAAGCACTTTCACAACTGCAGATGAGTTCGACAACTCAAAATCTTCTATTCCTCGGATTCTTTATTGCCTTTGCGATCAAGGCTCCACTCTGGCCATTCCACACATGGTTACCTGATGCTGCAGATTCTGCAACACCAGGAACATCAGTTCTCTTACTTGGTGTACTCGACAAAGTAGGAACATTCGGAATGATTCGTTATTGCCTCACTCTTTTCCCTGATGCAACTAAGACATTCACGCCAGTAATTATCACGCTCTCAGTTATTTCGATAATTTATGGCGCATTCCTTGCCATCGGCCAAAAAGATATAAAGCGCTTGATCGCATTTACATCAATCTCTCACTTCGGTTTCATCACCATGGGAATCTTTGCAATGACTAGCCAAGGACAAAGCGGAGCAACGCTGTATATGTTCAACCACGGCTTTTCAACAGCAGCTCTTTTCCTAGTAGCAGGCTGGATGATTTCGCGTCGTGGCTCTTCAACAATTTCTGACTTTGGTGGGTTGCAACGAGTCACACCAGTAATGGCATGGGCATTTTTCTTTGCAGGAATGTCGAGTTTGGCACTTCCTGGACTTTCAAGTTTCGTCTCAGAATTCTTAGTTCTTGTAGGCACATACACTCGCTATCCAGTAGCTGCAGTGATTGCAACATTTGGAATTGTTTTAGCCGCCCTGTATATCTTGATTCCAGTACAGCGCGCCTTACATGGCCCAACAACTGCTGGTAATGAAAATCTTCCAGATCTGACTCTTCGTGAAAGAGTCGCTATCGCACCTGTAGTTGTGATTATTATTTTCTTAGGTTTCTACCCATCACCACTTCTCAAAGTTATCAATCCTGCGGCTACGCATGTGATTTCACAAATGGGATTTAGTGATCCCGCTCCAACGCAATTGGGAGGCAAGTAAGAAATGACTTTCACATCGCCAGTACTAAATTACGCAATCCTCTCACCAATGCTTATTGTTCTAGCAGGTGCGCTCATCGGTGTATTAGTTGAAGCTTTTGTTGGCAAAGCACTTCGCCCAATAGTTCAACTCATCCTCACTGTTGCAACACTTCTTCTTTCTTTAGTTCAAGTATTTAGAATTAGAGAATCAGAATCACTCAGTGCGGCTATGGGCTCAGTTGTTTTTGATGGAGCAGGCTTTCTCTTTCAAGCAGCGATTCTAGTTATCTCTATAATTTCTGTATTCCTCATCGCTGATAATGAAAACTTCACAGCGCTAGCTGCTGCGATTCCTGGATCCGCCGAAGAACAGGCTGCGATTCAACAAGGAAATAAAGTCACTGAAGTTTTCCCACTCACTCTCTTTGCAGTAGCAGGAATGATGCTCTTTCCTGTTTCAAGTGACTTGATCACACTTTTTGTCGCACTTGAAATGCTCTCTTTACCCCTTTATTTGATGGCTGGATTATCGCGCCGTCGCCGTTTGCTTTCTCAAGAGGCCGCCCTAAAGTATTTCTTACTTGGTGCTTTCGCTTCTGCATTCTTCTTATTTGGCGCTGCATATCTCTACGGTTACTCAGGAGATGTAACTTTCTCAGGCATTCGCGATTCAGTCGTTGGCGGAGCAGGTAATGACATCTTCTTACTTATCGGAATCGCATTT
>CAIZHT010000119.1 GCA_903932885.1 uncultured Actinomycetes bacterium | reverse complement strand
TGGGTCATCAATCCCTTGAGATTGTCCATCAGGTGCCATTCATTTCCGAACCACAACGAGAATGTGCTAAATAACTGAAGATTATCTTTTGTCGAGTTCACAACTACCCACACAATTGGCACTATGAAATATCCAATAGCCAAAATCATGGCAAGGTTTGCTGTGTTGCTACGTGGAGCTAAGTATCCAGACTTCTTTGGACTTCTGGTTAGAACGCTCATTCGACTCGCCCCTTTCTACGTGTTGCGGCTAAGACGATTGAAGTCACCACAAATACTACGAGTGCCAATGTAAATGAAACCGCAGCAGCGTAGTTGAACTGCGATTGCGCGAAAGCTAAGTTGAATGAATAAATATTTGGCGTATAACCGTTACTCACAGCATTTGTATAACGAGCCAAAATGCGAGGCTCGGTAAATATCTGCATTGTTCCAATGATTGCAAAGATTGTGGTGAGCAAGATTGCATTCTTGATTGCTGGAAGCTTTACACGAATTGCAATTTGAACCTGTGTAGCGCCATCAACGATTGCTGCTTCATAGACCTCACGAGAAAGTCCTTGGAGAGCTGAATAAATAATGATCATGTTGTAACCGGTCCATGCCCAGGTGACAATGTTTGAGATCGAATAAATGAAAACTTTGAGCGAGAAGAAGTTAAAGTCTTTTGCGCCTAGCGATTCGGCAATGCCAACAAATGGCCCGAACGATTCACTGTAGAGAAAGCCCCACATAAGGGCTGCAACAACGCCTGGTACTGCATAAGGCATAAAAGCAATGAGGCGGAATGTGCGAGAAAGGCGTGTATTGATTACATCAATAACAAGTGCGCCGACTGTAGATAGGAAAAGCATGATTGGAATTTGAATAAGTCCAAAGATAAATACGCGCTTGACGCCTTCAAGGAAGATCGGATCCGTCAATGAGAATATGTAGTTTTCAAATCCTACAAACTCTTGTCCGCCAACGAGAGTGTCAGCTTGGGTACTGAGGTAGAGGGCATAGCCCAATGGAGCAATAAGGAATGCAAATACGACGATGAGGAATGGGATCATAAAGAGCCACCCGGTTAATGATTGCCGTAATTTCATTTCTAATCTCCAATTTTATAAATTTAGAAAAAAATTTATTTGTGGCGCCCCATCCCAGATGGTTTGAGGCGCCACAAACAAATGACTTACAGGTTATTCAGTTACCTTGAAGCCTTGCTTCTTAGCGTATGCAACAACCTTTGATTGCACTGTATCTAGAACAGCACTCCACTGTGTCTTACCAGAAATGGCCAGAGTTGTTTCATCTGTCATTGTGGCGTACACGAAGTCTTGGAATGGTGTCCACTCAAATGCTCCAAGCTTATTTGAAGCATTGATATAGATTGGGTTGACCTTGGCATCGCCAAAGATCTTGTATGTGTAACCAGCGAACTCAGGGTTTGATTCAACCTTTGTTACTAGTGGATACAAGAATGCGGAGTTTAGTCCGATATCCCATGCTGATCCCTTAGTAATTTTGTTCTGAGTTGGATATAGCTCCATTGCAACCTTTGTTGCAAGTGCTGGCTGCTTTGTCTGCTTCATAACTGTAAAGCTTGAACCGCCCCAGTTACCGTGAACATCTCCGCCAGCTTTCCACTGTGGTGTTGGAGCAACTGCCCAGTCACCAATGGTGTCTTTTAGCTGACCTGCGAGATAACCAGGTGTCCAACCAGCAGCAACCCATGTCCAGTACTTACCTGTGTCATAGCCCTTGCCAGTATCTGTTGCCCAGAATGACTTGTCATCAACTAGCTTGTTGGTGACCATGTCGCCCCAGTAATTGATAACACTCTTGCACTTGGCTTGGTTGATTTTAATTCCAACGTTTGCCTTTGATTTTGTCATGTTGTACTTGTAAGGAGTACAACCGTTTTGCCACATAAGACCTGTAGCCCAACCTGAGTCATTGCCGTATGTAGCGATGAACTGATCTGGGTTTACTTTCTTAATTGCAGCTGCAGCATCTTTGTACTCTGCCCAAGTTGTAGGAACCTTGATGTTGTTCTTTGTAAAGAGATCCTTGCGATACAACATAGCCATTGGTCCACCGTCAACAGGAATTGCATTGACCTTTGTACCGCTAGTTGATTGTGCCCATGCCCATGCTGCGTAACGGCCATCCTTATTGGTTGCGCCGTACTTACCCATGTCCACGAATGGATCAAGGATTGCAAATGTTGGGAGAGTCTGGAATTCGATCATCGCTACGTCAGGGCAACCCTTTTTAGCTTTGATACAAGTCTTTAGCTTTGTGTATTCATCTCCGCCTGCTCCAGCATTTGTCCATTCAACCTGAACATCTGAGTGAGTTGCGTTAAAGATTTCAACAACTTCTTTCATATTTGGGTACCAGGCCCAAACTTTGATTTTCACTGGAGCTGCTGATGCTTGCGTAACAGCAGAAAGACCAGTGGTCGAGAGAATGATGCCAAGTGCTAATGCAGAAAAACCTGCAATGCGCTTTTTGCTCTTGATCATGTAGTTCCTTTCCATCGTGGCTTCGGAGGGTAATGAATCGCCCACTGCGGGAATGCGCCAACCCGGGCAATCATTGTGAAAAGCAATCACAAGGGGGACCTAGTGAGAGCTCACGCGCACAGTTGAATTGTTATCGTTCACATTAACGGTGTCAAGTGGAAATTGTGAACGTTACCAAACTGTTACTAATGGGGGGCTTTGGCGGTACTAGCCCTAATTGCCAAGGTAGGGGTGATA
>CAIZHT010000118.1 GCA_903932885.1 uncultured Actinomycetes bacterium | reverse complement strand
TCATGACGCTACTTGGCGCAGCGCAGATACGTGAATTAGCGGAGGCAATCGGGCTCAAACCAGCAAAAGCATTGGGGCAAAATTTTGTTATTGACTCCAATGTATGCAAAAAAATTGTGCGCATCGCGGGTGTTACAAGTTCAGATGTTGCACTAGAAATTGGCCCCGGACTCGGCTCTCTCACTCTTGCTTTATTGGAAGAAGCAGCCTCTGTTGTTGCAGTCGAAATTGATCCTCGCCTTGCTCAGCAGTTACCGTTGACTGCTGCAATTCATAGCGAGCGAGCAGAAAAACTCACCGTTATCAATCAAGATGCACTTGGAATATCAACTCTTATCTCTGACCCCACCGTTCTTGTTGCAAATTTGCCCTATAACGTCTCTGTTCCTGTCTTGCTGCATCTACTAGAAAAAGTTCCCACACTTCGCTCTGGTGTTGTCATGGTGCAAGCAGAAGTTGCAGATCGACTTGCGGCATCACCTGGAAGTAAAGATTATGGAATTCCAAGTGTGAAATCTGCATGGTGGGCGCAAGTAAAAGGAGCAGGCTCTGTTTCGCGCTCAATATTCTGGCCAGCGCCAAATGTAGATTCAAAATTAGTTTCTTTTACACGACGGGCAACACCAGGAGATGAAGTACTTCGAAAGAAAGTTTTCACAATTATTGATGCAGCATTTGCGCAGCGCCGAAAGATGCTTCGATCAGCACTCTCTTCCCTTTATGGCTCTTCGGCTTTGGCAGAAGAGATACTTACAAAAGCGGGAATCGACCCAACTCTTCGCGGTGAAGCACTTGAGATCTCAGGATTTTGCGCAATTGCACTTGCATCCCCCGACTTCAAATCCACAAAGTAATAGAGTTTGCATATGCCAGTGAGATCAGTAACCGTTCGCGTACCAGCGAAAGTGAATTTACAACTCTCTGTTGGCCCACGCGAATCTGATGGCTTCCACAATCTCGTGAGTGTCTTTCAAGCCATATCGATTTTTGATGAAATTACCCTCACTCTTGCAGAACCAGGACATGGATTAGTTTTATCTATTAGCGGTGATCACACACATGGAGTTCCCATTGATGCAACAAATTTAGCTGCCCAAGCCGCACTTCTTATGGGTAAAGAATTTGATTTAGATATTGATGCAAAACTAGATATCAAAAAATCTATTCCAGTTGCAGGTGGCATGGCCGGCGGAAGTGCTGATGCAGCAGCAACAATTGTTGCAATTGATGCCCTGTATTCACTTGGAATGTCACGCGAGGAAATGGCAGAGATTGCAGCAAAACTTGGAAGCGATGTCCCATTCATGCTCAGTGGCGGAACAGCAATTGGGCGTGGACATGGAGATCAACTTACTTCTGCGCTATCGCGAGGCACATATCACTGGGTATTAGCGCTGAGCACAGTTGGACTTTCAACTCCTGCTGTTTATGGTGAGTGCGATCGTTTGCGTACTGGACTTCAAATTAGTGAACCTCAAACAAATGAAGCGCTGATGCAAGCGCTATTAGCGTCGGATCCAAAATCTGTAGGCGCATCACTAGTC
>CAIZHT010000117.1 GCA_903932885.1 uncultured Actinomycetes bacterium | reverse complement strand
TCGTTGAGCGCCCAACCAGAATTTACTGTTGCGCCATTTCGAGTTACCGAATATGACAAGACCATACGTGAATCCATTACATAATCTTTCGAAATAATCGATCGAGATACTTCGCTCAAATCGATTTTTTCGACCTCTGCCAAGAAACCAACATGACCAAGGTTGATACCTAATAAAGGAATAGCTTGCTCTCGCGCAATTTCTGCTCCGCGCAAAATGGTTCCATCGCCGCCAAGGACTACGACAATCTCACTCGATGGCAGATCTGATGGTTCGCAAGTAGTCACTTGCTTCAACGAGACTTTAGAAATCGTGAATAGTTCAAAATCTGCTGCAACTAACTCTGCTGCGATTTTTTCACTCGCAACTAAGGCCTCGGGACGATCTGCTTTGATTACAAGGATTGCCCGTCGCGTCATTGTGGCCCCATCGCAATCGCTCTATCTAATGCAACTTCGTCGATCTGTGGTGCGCCACGTCGAAGCCATAAGAAATATTCAACATTACCGGCAGGACCAGGCAGAGGACTTGCCGCAATACCTAAAGTTCCGAGACCAACATCGTAGGCAGATTCTGCAACATCAATTACGGCAGATTTACGAAGAGCAGGGTCGCGAACTACGCCACCGGCACCCAATTTTTCGCGACCAACTTCAAATTGTGGCTTCACCATGATCACGAAATCAGCTTCGGCTTTTGAAACTGCAGCAAGTGCTGGAAGAACTAAGGTAAGTGAAATAAAAGAAAGATCGGCAACAACGAGATCAATAGCTTCGCCCACCATCTCCCCTGTCAGATGACGAATATTCGTGCGATCTAAAATACTCACACGCTCGTCTTGACGAAGCTCCCAGGCCAATTGGCCATATCCAACATCAACTGCAACAACATGTGCCGCGCCTCGACGCAATAAGACATCGGTGAAACCCCCTGTTGAGGCACCCGCATCAAGACAACGTTTTCCACTCACTTCGATATCTGTAAAGGCATCGAGGGCTCCTGCTAATTTGTGACCACCGCGCGAAACAAAATCATCACGGTCGCCAGCTATAACAATTGAAGTCTCAGCATCAACTTGTGTTGCCGGCTTTGTTGCAGGAATTCCATTGACTAAAACTGAACGCTTCTCAATGAGATCTGCCGCTTGATCGCGAGAGCGCGCCAATTCTCGCCTCACCAATTCGGCATCTAAGCGTGTCTTCATCTTTCTAAATTAGAGACCATCAATAGTCGTAAGAGCTTCATGCAACTTTTTATGTAAATTCTCAAAACGCTCTGCATGCTCGGTGATATCTAAGGAATCAATCTCCGAGAGTTCACTGCGAACCTCATCGGCGAGAGTATTTTCTTGTGCGATTTCGTTATTTTCCATTAGGCAGATTTCCTTACCTTTCTAGCAGAACTTTTCTTTGTAACACTCTTCTTAGTCGAAGCTGAAGTCGAAGCAACTTTTTTAGTTGCTGACTTCTTAGTTGAACTCTTTTTTCCAGAACTTGAACTCGTCGCCTTTTTTGGTGCGCTCTGCGAAGTCAGATCATCGAATTTGCGCTTGAGTTCATCAAATTCTTCTCTTTTCACGAAACCCATTTTCGAGACTGAGCTCTCAACTTCTTCCTCGATTTTGGATTTGAGAGCCTCTCCGCTCTCACGCACCCACACATTGAGCGCTGCGGCGATTTCCGCTGGAGATTTTTCTCCCTCGCTCACCTTTGTGAGATACGTGCGTAAAGTGCTAAAAAGATCGTTAGCCATGGTGCTCCAAAATCAAAGTGAAATGAGATCTGCGACCCCGTCTACTTCCTAGCCTACCTAAATCTTGCTTATCCCGACTGCTTCAACCTGCCAACGACTAGCCACCCCTGTAGGGCTTTTCCAAAATCTTCTGTGAATGGCACCGGAGATTTCAACCCATTCATCATCTTTGAGGGCAAGGGCCTGTCTGCGGATTTTCGAACTCCATGCAGCAATATCGAGAGTGTCAACCCCAGTGCTCTCAAGTCGGGTCACGATAAGACGGAACTCAACAACCTTATCTCCACTGGGCAATTCCTTTTCGACTGCTTTTGCAGATACACGACCTCGCAGTAGAACATCATTGAGTGAGTAGTCGGGCAACTCTTCTTCATCTGCAATTTTCTTCTTGCTAGAAACACTCATTAGAACTCCATTCGTAAAGGAGTCCCATCATCTCTTTAGCCTCTGACAATGGCGCCAGTAATTTTCACCTTCTGTGGAGAACTACTCATCCACTCTTTCAGATGCATCTGTGATCTCTTCACGATCTATTTCTGCACACTTGATAAACCATTCACGCGCTTCTTCTTTTCG
>CAIZHT010000116.1 GCA_903932885.1 uncultured Actinomycetes bacterium | reverse complement strand
GTGCTGTTGCATGTCATAAATTCCAGCGAGTGCGATTTGTACAGCCTTGCGTCCAAAACCAGGCATACCGGCACCTGGCATATCAAAATTAGTGACAACATCTGTAATAGCGCGCATCGCCTCATTTGGAGCAAGATCGATTGCCTTACCAAGTAGGTTGCGATAGAAAATCATGTGCAAGTTTTCATCCAGTGCAATGCGTTGCAACATGTTTTCGCATATTGGGTCATCTGAAATCTTGCCTGTATTGCGGTGGGAAATACGCGTTGCTAGTTCCTGGAAAGAAACGTATGCGACAGTGTGCAACATGTCATTGTCATAAGGAGTTTGGTAACCCTGGGACATATGAGCCATGCGTAAATCTTCTAATTCATAAGGATCTACACCGCGCGTTGCCATGAGGTAATCGCGCATAACAATTCCGTGGCGATTCTCTTCAGCAGTCCAGCGTTCAATCCAATTTCCCCATGCGCCATCTCGTCCCATAGAGATTGCAATCTCAGTGTGATAGCTCGGTAAATTATCTTCAGTCAATAAATTTAGAACTAATGAATCTTGGGCAACGCTAGAAAGTCGTGAATCTTTTGCTTCCCATGCATCTCCATTGAGAGGACCAGCAAAGTTTCTTCCTTCAGACCAAGGGACATAGTCGTGTGGGTACCAGTCTTTTTGAATTTCAAGGTGGCGGGCTAATTCAACAGCAACAACAGGTTCAAGATCTCTAATCAGACGAGTTTGAAGCTCTGGGTCTATTGACGACATGCGATAACGCTACGGCAGAAGTACTGTTACCCGCGAGTTATAGATTCTTTTTCGCACGCAATTCTGCTTGTGTTGCTCGCCACTTTGCTATCTGCGCGTGATTTCCACTGAGCAAAATCTCGGGCACAGCAATATCTCTCCATGATTGTGGCTTAGTAAAGTTTGGATATTCAAGATATCCCTCGCTCTTATGTGACTCTTCTACCAATGATTCTGGATTACCAAGCACACCAGGTAAAAGTCGCGTAATGGCTTCAATCATGACCATTGAGGCAACTTCTCCGCCACCTAAGACATAATCTCCGATTGATACCTCTAAAACTTTGATTCCGCGCGCACTGTATTGCTCTGACGAATAATGTTGGCGCACGCGATCATCGATACCTTCATAACGCCCGCATGCAAAAATCAACTGCTTCGCCGTAGTGAGTTCATGCGCCATCTCTTGTGTGAAACGTTTACCTGCAGGGGTGAGAACAATGAGTGTTGCTCCATCAGCAATAACGCTATCAATTGCAAGGCCCCACACCTCTGGCAACATCACCATTCCAGCGCCACCGCCATAGGGAGTGTCATCGACGGTGTGATGGTTATCAGTTGTAAACGAGCGCAAATCGTGAATGTTTATTTCTAAAATTCCTTGGCCTTGGGCTTTACCCAGCAATGAAAGCTGCATTGGTGCGAAGTAATCAGGAAAAATTGTTACGGCATCAATTCTCATATGACTTCACCTGTGAGATCTGGTGGAATAACAGTCATTCGCTTTGCTTTGATATCAACGACTGGAACTAATTGATGTACAAAAGGAATAAGTGTTTCTCCATGAGAGGTTGTAATTGCCAATAAATCTTGACCTGGAAGATTGATGACATCAGTGACTTCTCCGAATTTTTCGCCACTTTCCAAATATGCGATACATCCAATGAGTTGGAGTACGTGATAGTCATCCTCATCGCCACTTGCAGCATCAATATCTACATCGGAATAGAGCAGCGTATCTTTGAACGCTTCGATGCCATTGCGATCGGAAATACCTTCAAAACCAAGAAGCAGAATTCCATTGTGAACTCTGCCCGAGATGATTGTTAGTTCGCCATGCTTATCGGTCTGAACGCGTGCGCCAATAGCAAAACGCGTTTCTGGGTCATCAGTTCGAACTTCAATCGTTGCTTCACCGAGAATTCCGTGAGCGCGACCAATTCGCCCCACGAGTAAGCGCATCGTTGTAGTTAGCGACCTTCGTCGGTCTCAATGAGATCGACGCGGATCGTGCGACCTGCGAGCGCACTAACAACAGTGCGAAGAGCTTTTGCGGTGCGACCATTGCGACCAATGACCTTGCCGATATCTTCAGGGTTAACTCGAACTTCCAGAGTTGTACCGCGACGATGTGTCTTCTCTTTGACAACGACATCCTCAGGATTATCGACGATTCCCTTTACTAAATGCTCGAGGGCTTCATCCATCATTGTTACTCAGCACTCGCTTCTGCAGCTGGTGTCTCTTCAACAACAGCTTCAACAACTGGTGTCTCTTCAACTACTGCTTCAACAACTGGTGTCTCATCGGCAACTACTGCTGCTGGTACTTCTTCTTCTACAACTGGATTTGCTTTAGCAGCTAACTTCTCTTGTGCCTTCTTCTTTAGAGTTGTTGCGCCTTCTTTTGGTTCATCCATTGCTTGCTTGACCGCTGCTTCGTATGCAACATTCTTGCCAACGCGTGGAGCTGCAACGCGGAGCGTGCCCTCTGTTCCAGGCAATCCCTTGTGCTTCTGCCAATCTCCAGTGATCTTCAACAGCGCCTCTACAGCCTCTGTTGGAAGTGCACCTGTGCCAAGCCAGTAAAGAGCGCGCTCAGAGTTAATCTCGATAAGTGATGGCTCTTGTCCTGGAACATAGCGACCGATCTCTTCAATTGAAAGACCGTTACGTGCTTTGCGTGAATCTGTTACGACAACGCGAAAAAATGGTGTGCGGATTTTTCCCATACGCATAAGACGAATTTTTGTAGCCAAGAAAGTTGTACTCCTATAAGTGTGTGTCCTACCAAGTGATCGCAGCGGGGTGCACAATCAAAAGATCTGACGTCGGATTTCAAATGTTGTCGGGGGTAGAGGGCCCCATCAACAGGTTACGTATTCTGCCATTGACGCCCACAATTGCGAAATTGAGGCTTACTGACCCTCTTCCAGGGCCCGTTTAGCGGGATTACCTGACTTGGACTTCTTCTTCTGCGGCACATTCTTTGGTGCAGCCTTAGGCATCGCAGGCATTCCCATTCCACCATTTCGAACTTGTTTCATCATCTTTTGTGCCGCGCTAAAGCGTTCAACTAGAGAATTCACATCAGAGACTTTGCGACCACTACCTAATGCAATACGAGCACGGCGTGCGCCATTGAGAACTTTGGGATCGCGGCGCTCAATAGGTGTCATTGATTGAACAATTGATTTCGTGCGAACAAGTTCTGATTCATCAAAGTTATCGATCTGCTTTTTCATAGCGCCAGCCCCTGGCAACATTGAAAGCATCTTTGACATGGAGCCCATCTTCGACATCGCCTCTAATTGTTCAAGGAAATCTTCGAGCGTGAAATCTTCTCCACTTTCAAACTTCTTCTCTAATCTTTCTGCGCTATCTGTATTAAAGGCCTTCTTCGCTTGTTCGGCCAGCGTTGCAACATCGCCCATTCCAAGTATTCGTGAAGCCATGCGCTCTGGATAGAAAATATCAAAATCTGCAAGTTTTTCTCCCGTGGATGCAAACATGATGGGACGCTTTGTAAGAGAAGCAATTGAAAGAGCAGCACCACCTCGAGCATCACCATCGAGTTTTGTGAGCACAACTCCATCGAATCCCACGCCATCAAGGAATGCTTGCGATGTGCGCACGGCATCTTGACCAATCATTGCATCGACGACAAATAAAATTTCATCTGGTTGAACAGCATCGCGAATATCTCGCGCTTGTTTCATCAACTCTTCATCAATACCTAATCGACCCGCTGTATCGACAATAACCATGTTGTATTGCTTCGATTTTGCAAAGGCGATGCCATCGCGAGCAACTTTGACTGGATCTCCTACGCCACTACCTACTTCTGGTGCAAAAACTGGAACGCCAATACTTTCTCCGACAACTTGCAACTGCGTAACAGCATTTGGGCGTGCAAGATCTGAAGCAATGAGAAGTGGTGTATTTCCTTGATCGGCATAAAACTTTGCAAGCTTTCCGGCAAGAGTTGTTTTACCAGCGCCTTGCAGACCCGCCAACATAATCACAGTTGGAGGATTTTTAGCAAAACGGACTCTTCGCGCCTCACCTCCAAGAATTTCAATGAGTTCTTTGTTGACGATTTCAAAGATTGCATTTGCTTGATTTGTTCCCGATTGCAATTGAGGTAGAGCTGTAAGCGATTTTTCTTGAATCAGAGTGACAAAATTTTCAACCACGCTTTGAGCAACATCGGCTTCGAGTAGCGCTAATCGAATATCAGCACATGTACTTTCAATATCACTGGCAGATATTTTCCCGCGGGTGCGAAGAGATGAAAATGCTCCGCTAATTCGGGTAGTCAGTGATTCAAACATAGGTGCAGAGCCTACTTGAGCATTGCTGCCAGACGTTCACGTACTTCGCGCGCACGTTCATCACTGAGCGCTCCCCCACTAATTTCTGTGACGTATAAGGTATCGATTGCTTCAGCCCCTAGTGTTGTAACAATCGCTGAGCGAATATCTACCTGGGATTGCGTCACTGCTGCGCCAATTCTAAAGAGCAGCGCCGGACGATCATGGCTTCGAACTTCAAAGACAGTTGCATCAGTTGCCGCATCTCTAATTGATTCAACAATCGGTGCTGGAACTGGAATGGTTGGAAGCTGGGCATATGTAAGGGCTCGATCATTGATTCGCCCTTCTATTTCTTTTGAATCTTTGAGTCCTGCTTCAATATCGCGATGGAGTTTCTCCGCAGTTATTGCCGGAGCGTGGGGATCGGGAGTAACAATCCATTTCATAACTGCAGATGGTCCATGTGACTTAGTACGAGCAGAGCGAACATCGAGGCGAGCAAGATTGAGTACACCGGCAACGATAGAGAGAAGTCCAGGCTTATCGGGTGCAATGATTTCAATTGAATAGTCAGAATCGCGTTCTTCTAAAGTGACACGGAGAATTCCTGCTTGTGCTATTTCGCGTTGCTCATCACTGATATCTGGTTGTAACGCGATCGTGCTTCCACTCATCGCTTTGCGAACACGGCTGACTAATTCAGAGACAAGACTTGCCTTCCATTCACTCCATGCTGCTCGCCCTGTTGCTTCACCATCGGCGATGCTGAGTGCGTGCAAAAGTTCAAGAGTCTCTAAATCTGGGATTACAGCAAGAATGGATGCGATTGTCGCAGGATCATCTAAGTCGCGACGTGTAGCTGTTGCAGAAAGTAATAAGTGATGTAGTACCAGAATTTTCAATGTCTCTATATCTTCTTGGGGGAAACCAAAACGTTTGGCTAATGGTTCGATAAGGCGCGCGCCGCGCTCGGAGTGATCTTCCTGCGTTCCCTTTCCAATATCGTGAAAAAGAGCACCAACAAGTAATAGGTCTGGCCGGTGCACATTGCGAGTAAGTGCTGCAGCGCGCACTGCTGTTTCCACCATATGTCTATCAACGGTATGTCTATGAAGGACATTGCGCTGCGGAAGCGAACGAACGCTATTCCACTCTGGAATCCATGAAAAAATAATCTCTTCTTGATCTAGCGCTTCAAAAACATCAACCATTGCACTTCCTGCACCAATGAGTGCAACTAAATTCTCACGCGCTTCACGTGGCCATGGTTGTGGTAATTGCGCTCCACCCTCTTTGAGTATTACAGATAATCGCGCACACGAATCAAGTGATAGCGGCAAACCAAGTTGTGCAGCCTTTGCCGCTGCTCGAAGTCCAATCACTGGATCTGCATTCAAATCTTCTAACTCATCGATTACTACCTCTTGATGTGCAACGCTAATTCCGCCGCCGAGAGATGT
>CAIZHT010000115.1 GCA_903932885.1 uncultured Actinomycetes bacterium | reverse complement strand
TGGAAAAGTCCTCGCCATCGTTGGTGAATCAGGTTCAGGAAAGTCCACGACTGCTCTTGGATTGATGAATTTGCTTGCAAGTAATGCTCGTATGTCTGGCAGCATTCTTGTCAAGGGCCAAGAAATGTTAGATGCGACCCCACACATTCTCCATCAATATCGAGGCAAAGAAGTTGCCTACATATTTCAAGAGCCAATGACAGCCCTTAATCCTGTCTACACAATTGGTTTTCAAATTGTTGAGACTTTGCGCAATCACTTCGATATTGGTCCTAAAGAGGCACATGATCGCGCCGTTGAACTAATTCGCATGGTTGATATTCCAGAACCCGAAAAATCCATCAACAAATATCCTCATCAACTCTCCGGTGGTCAGCGCCAGCGCGCAATGATTGCTCAAGCACTTGCATGCGACCCAGGATTATTGGTTGCAGATGAACCAACAACGGCGCTGGATGTAACAGTGCAAGCAGAAATTCTAGATTTGATGCGCGGACTCAAAGACAAACTCAATTCGGCCATCTTGCTCATCACTCACGACATGGGCGTGGTTGCAGATATGGCAGATGAAATCCTTGTTATGAAAGATGGAGTAACTGTCGAACACGGCAGCGCAGACCAAATCTTCAACCGCCCGCAGCATCCATATACAAAAGAACTATTGGGCGCAGTTCCAAAGCTTGGATCATCGAAAAAGCGCGAACTCACGATTACAGATAAATCGCCTGTTCTCAAACTCGAAAATGTCACGATTGAATATCCAAAGCGTGGACGTATCCCAGCATTTGTTGCAGTCAAGAATTTCAACTTAGAAATTTTCCGTGGAGAAATTGTTGGTCTCGTTGGAGAATCAGGTTCCGGAAAGACAACAGTGGGACGCGCATCTATTGGTCTGCTGCCAATCAAAGAGGGAAAGATTGAAGTCGTTGGAAACGATATAAGCCGCGCAACACAAAAAGATTTATTCTCAATTCGTCGCCATACCGGCATTGTTTTCCAGGATCCAGCAAGCTCACTCAATCCACGCCTTCCCATTGGTGAGAGCATTGGAGAGCCAATTTTCTTGGCAGGTCTTGCAAAAGGCTCTGACTTGGCCCATAAAGTTGAAGATTTACTTGATCAAGTTGAACTCCCACGTAGTTACCGCAACCGTTATCCACACGAATTATCAGGTGGTCAGCGCCAGCGCGTAGGAATTGCTAGGGCGCTTGCTCTGACTCCAGATCTCTTGATTGCCGATGAACCAACATCAGCACTCGATGTTTCAGTGCAGGCACGCTTCCTCGATTTACTTCAAGAGTTGCAAGGCAAACTCAACTTTGCATGTCTGTTCATCAGCCACGATTTAGCGGTAGTAGATATTTTGGCTCACCGAATTGCAGTAATGCAAAATGGTGAACTAGTAGAAGTTGGCGACCGTGACCAGATTCTTCAAAATGCAGATAATGCATACACACGTCGTTTGATTGCAGCGGTTCCAGTGCCAGATCCAGCAGAGCAGCGAATTCGCCGCGAAGCTCGCCTTGCCGCTAAAAACTAATCGTTAGCCTGTCCCGAACGGTGCTTGTAGCGCCCTAAGAAATCAGCCTTCATATCGGCAAAGTTTCCATCTAGGAGCGCTTGTCGCATCTGATCAACGAGTCGGACAATGAATCGCTCGTTATGAATAGTTGCAAGTGTTGCAGCGAGTATTTCCTTACCGCGAAATAAGTGGTTGATATAGGCCCGTGTGTAGTGCGTACAGGTGTAACAGTCGCATTCGTCATCTATAGCGTTGAAATCGCGCTTATATGCCCCGTTAGAGGCGTTAAAACGCCCTTCCATCGTATAGACAGCGCTTGTACGTGCAATTCGTGATGCAAGAACGCAATCGAATGTATCAATTCCGTTTTCAACACCGACAAAGAGATCTTCAGGGGCGCCAATACCCAATAAGTGCTTAGGTTTATTTTCTGGAAGCACTTCATTGACCCAGGTGACGATCGTGCCGAGTGAATCTTTATCAAGGGCTCCGCCAATTCCAAAGCCATCGAATGAAATTCCAGAGGATTGCATAGCGCCCATGTCGGCCGCCGCTTTCTTGCGAAGGTCTTCATATTGAGCGCCTTGGATAACTCCGAAAAGTGCTTGATATGGCTTGCCTACTCGCAAATCTGTCTGGCGTTGATGTTCATCGAGGCAACGAATAGCCCAAGCATTGGTGCGATCAATTGCTAACTCTTGATATTTACGGGTGTTATGCAAAGTAGTGCATTCATCGAAGGCAAAAATAATGTCAGCACCGATTTGATGTTGGACCTGCATTGATATTTCAGGAGTAAAGCGATGCATCGAGCCATCGAGGTGAGACTTGAATGTCACGCCCTCATCATCGACATGGGCCAAGCGCTCTTTATTCTCGGCAATAACATCATCGGCTCTAAATGTATCGGCATTCATTGCCAGGACTTTTTTGAAACCAACACCGAGTGATAAAACTTGGAAGCCACCGCTATCGGTAAATGTTGGACCATTCCAATTCATGAATTGTGCAAGCCCGCCAGCCTCATCAAGGACATCAGGGCCTGGCTGTAAATAGAGATGGTAGGCATTGGCCAGCAGTGCCTGTGAACCAAGATCGCGCATTGACTCTGGCAATACAGATTTTACAGTTGCCTTTGTGCCAACAGGAATAAAGGCAGGGGTTTGGATATCTCCGTGAGGAGTCGAGATAGTTCCAACACGAGCAAGTGAATGCTCTTGCGAATGTTTTATCTCAAAAGAGAAATCCTTACCCATTACAAAATTACCAAATTGCAACTCGCTCAGATTCATCGAGCCATAGAGCATCTTCTTTAGTCAGGCCAAACGTTTCATAGAATGGAGTGAAGTTTGAAACAATGGCATTGCATCTAAATTCTGCAGGGGAGTGAGGGTCCGTTGCAATGCGTCGGCGCAATTCTTCAGGGCGAACTTTGCCTCGCCAGATTTGTGCCCACGATAGGAAGAATCGTTCATCCCCAGTGAGGCCATCGATAACTGGTGCTTCCTTGCCACCCAGTGAAATCTTGTATGCCTTATAAGCAATAGTGATTCCACCGAGGTCGCCAATATTTTCACCAACGGTAAGTGCTCCATTGACTGTGATATCAGGAGTCTCTTCAGGACTTAGTGAGTTGTATTGAGCGATGAGGGCATTGGAGCGCTTTTCAAATTCAGTGCGATCGTTATCGTTCCACCAGTCGACCATATTTCCATCGCCATCGTATTTAGAGCCCTGATCATCAAAGCCGTGGCCGATTTCGTGGCCGATTACTCCACCAATCCCGCCATAGTTCACGGCATCATCTGCGCTAAGACCAAAAAATGGAGGCTGCAAAATTGCTGCAGGAAAGACAATCTCATTCATGCCAGGGTTGTAATAAGCATTGACTGTTTGAGGGGTCATGTACCACTCGGCGCGATCTACAGGTGCGCCAATCTTTGCTAATTCATAATCGCGCTGGAAATGTGTAACGCGGGTGAGGTTGCCCATCAAATCATCGGGAGTAATAACAAGGCTTGAGAAGTCGCGCCATTTATCTGGATAGCCAATTTTTGGCGTGAATTTATGGAGCTTTTCGAGTGCCTTCACCTTTGTCTCAGCGCTCATCCAATCCAGACCTTCGATACTGACGCGATACGCCTCAATCAAATTAGCAACGAGTTCTTGCATGCGCTCTTTTGCAGCAGGTGGAAAATGCTTTTCGACATATACCTTTCCTACTGCTTCACCGAGTGAGCCCTCGACAAGTGAGACACCGCGCTTCCAGCGCTCGCGAAGTTCGGGGGTACCAGAAAGAGTGGTGCCATAGAACGCGAAGTTTTGCTCAACAACCGCTTGGTTCAAATAAGCAGCCGAGCCAGAGATGAGTTGCCATGCAAGCCAGTCAACCCATGAATCACGATCAAAATCAGCAATCATTTTTCCAAGGGAGGTAAAAAATGATGGCTCGCGAACAACCACGCTTTCAAAGGCGCGAGGTGGAATTTCCCCTGCCTTCAAATAAAGGCTCCAGTCAAAGCCAGCCGAGATGGCTTCTAGCTCTGCTCGTGAATGCTTGTTGTAGGTAAGGGTTGCATCGCGCTCTTTGACTTGATCCCAGTGGGCGCTCGCGATCTTTGTTTCAAGATCCATAATCTTTCGCGCTTTTTGCGCACCACCTGAAATTCCAACGAGTTCAAACATCTTCGCAACGTGTACTAAGAATGCCTCGCGGATTGGGGCATATTGTTCTTCGCGATAGTAGGACTCATCCGGTAGTGAAATTCCACCTTGTCCCAAGTAAATAATATTTGTTGTCGAATCCATGGCATCGGTATAAATACCGGCGCCGAAAAATCCACTGAGCCCACCAATTTCAAGGCGAGCCAATGTGGCGATAAATTCTGTTGCATTTGTGATTGCATTGATAGCCGCTAAATCTTCGGCCAGTACAGAGGTGCCTAATTTTTCGATTGCATCTGTATTCATAAAAGATCGATAAAGATCACCAATTTGTTGGGCCTCACCAGAGCCAGTTGCACTCTCGATGATTTCGCGAACATGGGCCTCGGACTGATCGCGAAGTGCATAGAAGGCACCATCGGCGGAACGGTCCGACGGAATTACTGCTTCCTTGAGCCACGCCCCGTTGAAGTGACGATAAAGGTCGTCTTGAATTCGAACGGTTGAATCGATGTGGGCGCTATCAAGGCCGCTAGTTGACTTGCTCATGGAGTGCATCCTTATAAAGTAGTTGAAGATTCAACAAGTAGAGGTAGAATCATCGTATGGCGCAGCGCAAGATTACAACCTCGGCTCCGAAGTGGCTTACCCCATCTGAAATGCAAGCCTGGCGCCGATATATCGTTGCAAGTAGGCGCTTATTAGAGGCCCTTGATGCAGATCTTGCCGCCCATGATTTATCAATGCCTGACTATGAAATTTTGGCCCAACTCAGCGATGCCCCAGAGCGGCGAATGCGAATGAGTGAATTAGCCGATATCGCCATGCTCTCTCGCTCGCGCCTTTCACATCGCATGAAGGTGATGGAGAAAGAGGGCTGGGTAAAACGCGAGGCATGCCCAATTGATAAGCGCGGATATTTCGCTGTCATGACACCTAAGGGATGGAAAGCGATTGTTGCTGCCGCCCCTGATCATGTTGAAAGCGTTCGTTCTAGATTTGTTGATTTACTTTCTAAGCAAGATCAGATTGCTATTGCAAATATCTTTGAAAAAGTTGAAGAGAGTTTGAGAACTAGAT
>CAIZHT010000114.1 GCA_903932885.1 uncultured Actinomycetes bacterium | reverse complement strand
CCACCAAAGTGAGTTGTCACCATTGTCATATCTGTTGAAACATCAAGCATTCCTGGATAAACATGGCCCATGATTCCGTGGCGAGAGTTACGCAAAATACTGCGAACCTTTGCTGCTTGAATCCAGCTATGAATCTTTACCCATGCACGCTCTTCTGCTAAATAACCAGAGACTGAACGAAATGGAACGCCTGCGCGCTCGAAGGCATTAGCCATTTCTGGCAGCGGACATGCGCCGCAATATGCAAGCCATGCACCGGTATCAAAGTTTGCATGGTCCATCTGCTCACTTGGTTGCAAATTAATAAGAAGAACCGGCGCATTTGCACGTTGTGCAATTGGAATAAACATTGATGATGTCATATATGTAGTGAGATACATAATGATCATGTCGCAACCAGCTGCACGCAACTTCTCTGCCGCTGCTGCGCCTTCTTGCGGGTCAGATATAAAACCTACATCGACAAGCTCAACATCCATCTTGGAAATTCGCGCAGATACAAAGCGCGCAGATTCCTGTAACTGTGGAAGTAACTTAGGAAACTGTGGCCAATATGTTCCAAGACCGCCAGCTACTAAACCAACCTTGATTGATTTTTCTGGACGTCGTGCAGGAACCAACCGTGCTGGTGGTGTGGGATTGAGAGTCACAACTAACTCCTTTGGTTATTGAGCTTTTGACGCAAGGAGTCGAATGAGACCGCAATAATCAACATGAGACCTTGTGCAACGCGCTGCCAGAATGTTGGAACATCAAGCAAAATCAAACCATTGTTGAGAATACCGATAGTGCACAGTCCCAAGATTGTTCCAAACATTGAACCGCGTCCACCCGCAAGGCTTGCGCCACCGAGAACGATTGCTGTAATTACTTCGAGTTCCAAACCACGTGCAGCATTTGGATCTGCAGCCGATAGTTGTGAACAAAGCACGGCACCTGCAAGCGCTGCGCCGACTGATGAAAGAACGAATGTAATAAAGAGCAAACGATTAGAGCGAATACCCACAACGCGTGCAGCATTTGGATTTGAGCCAATTGCATATAAAGAACGGCCATACGTTGATTTACGAAGAGAAATTGCTCCCATAATCGCAAGAACAGTAAAAATCACCACAGGAAGTGGAACTCCCCATGGTTGCGCTGTTCCAAGCCATTCAAAGTTACGCATCATCACTGTTTGACCATTACCAATAAGCAATGCAATTCCATAAAGAGTAGCTAAACCACCCAAGGTTGTAATAAGGGAGTTGACGCCAATAACGGTAACTAAGAATCCATTGATGATTCCAAGAACTAGCCCAAAGACAAGTGCCGTGATGAGTCCAACGGCAATGCTGTGCTTATTGACCATATTCGCCATGATCATTCCTGAAACCGCAGCAGCAGAACCAACAGAGAGATCAACCTGTCCTGCAATCATCAGAAGTGTTCCAGGAATACAGACAATGCCAGTTACTGCAAGGGCTACTGCGATATTGCGAAAATTTTCGATATCAAAGAAATATTCGCTTGCCACAGAGAAATATGTAAAGAGACCGACGAAAAAGACCATCAATGGCGCAGAAGCTGGAATTGAGCGCTTCTTATCTTTTTCTACCTCTGTTGTTTTAGACATGAACCCATTACCCCTAACTAGCTGCCGATATAAGAGAAGTTGCTTCAACGGAATTTCCGGTGAACTCTGAAACTATTTTTCCTCGAGACATAACAAGTGCACGATCTGCAAGGAGTACTACTTCTTCATAATCTGATGTCGCAACAAGAACAGCCATACCGCTCTCTTTTGCTTGGCGGCGAATAATGTCGTAAATATCTCGGCGCGCACCAACATCTACACCTCGAGTTGGCTCAACAAGTAATAGCACCTGAACCTTTGCTTCAAACCAGCGGCCGAGGAGAACTTTTTGTTGGTTTCCGCCAGATAGCGTTGCGATTTCTTGAGTCGGTCCACGACGTGCACTAATTTTTAGAGCATCAGACCAGCGACTAAATGCCTTTACTTCATTTCCTGCATCAACGAAACCAAGTCGTGACATTGCCTTCCATGATGCAACAGCAAGATTTTCGGCAACCGAGCGAGAACCAAATGAACCTAAACGCTGGCGATCTGCGGGCAGATATCCAATTCCACTCGAAGATGACTCTTGTGGGCTCTTTGGTGTGAATTTTTTACCAAATATTTGAATAGATCCACCTGTCACCGGGCGAAGTCCATAAATGGATTCCAAAACTTCTGATGAACCAGAACCGATTTTTCCAAAGAGACAAACAACTTCGCCAGCATTGATAGTCATTGAAACATCAGTGAAATCATCACCGCTACTCAAATTCGTTATCTCTAGCCCATTTCCAGTTGTAGATACAGGCGCTGGGCGAGCATTTTTCAGCGCTTCGTGGCCAAGCATTGCTGTTACCAATACATCGCGCTGTGCGCCTTTTGCATCTACAGTCAATACAGAATTGCCGTCGCGCAAAACTTGTACTCGATCTGCCACGCGTGAAACTTCATCAAGGCGATGGGTAATGTAAATCATTCCAACGCCTTGCTTCTTCAATTGATCCATAACAATAAATAAGCGCTCGACCTCTGTATTAGAGAGAGCTGCTGTTGGTTCATCTAAGACTAATACCTTTGCATTCTGTGTTAGCGCTCGTGCAATTTCTAGAATCTGTCGCTCACCAACACGAAGTGATCCCGCTTGTGCATCAACATCAATATCTACTTCTAGGCGCTTGAGAATTTCGCGAGCCTTCTCGCGCATATCGCCCCATGCAACAAAACCTTTACTACCTGGCCATTGGCCTAAGAAAATATTTTCAGCGACACTCAATGTTGGAGCATCGTTTAGTTCTTGGAAAATCATACGTACACCGAGTTGGCGGGCCTGATAAACATCAAGCCGCGCCAACTCAGTATCCGCAATAGTGATCGAGCCGCTAGTAGGTGGAATATCTCCTGCAAGAATTTTTACGAGAGTTGATTTACCTGCTCCGTTTTCTCCGAGGAGTGCAAGCACTTCCCCCGGAGCTAACGTGAGATCAACGCCATGAAGAACTTCAACCCCGTTAAAGGATTTACGAATATCTTTCAAATGCGCTAAATCAACATTCATGCAGTTTCATTACCTTTCCTTTAGTACTAACAGAAATGATCAAATAAGTCGTTCTAGGATTGGAAGCTTATTAGCAACCAGTTACCTTGAAGTTCTTATCGATATTAGTTCCATTGATCGCTACGTGCTTGATCTTTAGCTGGAATGGAACTTTCTTTCCCTTGATGAGATCGATTAGGTATGGAACACCGATCTCGCCGTAACGCTCTGGGAAGTATGCAGTTGCACCAAGCCAGTGATCGTTTGTCTTGATATCGCACCAAACGGTCTTTTCTGCACCTTGTGAACCAGCCCAAATATCCTTTTCGCGACCAACAGCCTTAGCTGCTGAGAATGCACCCTGGATACCTTGATCGTTGATTGCAACGACGATGATCTTGTTCTTTCCTGGAAGTGTTGTTAGAGCATCTGGCATAACTTCAAGAGCCTTGTCCAAACGTCCAGCATCGTACTTCTTCAACTTAGCTGCAGGAATAGCACCACATACAGATGCGAAACCATCACGGTATCCACCCATACGAAGTTCGTTAGCAATACCCACACCGTAATCTTCTAGTGAGATAAATGCGTCATATTCGCAGTTGAAGTTCTTCTTGAAGTAATTACCGATTGCCTTACCTGTTGATGCGCCCGCGTTTGCATTGTCTGCACCCATGAATGCGCTCTGGCAAGGATCTTGTTCGATATCAATTGCAATAACTGGAACTTGTGGACCAGCCTTACAAATAGCAGCTGAAGCAGCAGCATCTGCGTTGAAGTTCAAATATCCCTGAACCTTCTTCAACTTGAATGTCTTTGCACAAGCAAGTGCAACGTCACCCTTTAGCTTGCCATCGCAAAATACAAACTTTGCGCCAGCTTTCTTTGCTTCACGTTCGATTGAATCGTGTACATCTTTTCCGAATCCGATTGAGTCATCAAGACCAATAAGACCGATTGTGATTCCTTTACCGCTTCCCTTAACTGCCTTGCGGAAATCAACGCCGCCTGCAGATGCTGGAACGATTTGAATTGTAATAAGTGCTGAGATCGCCAAAGCAGCAACAACGCCAAGGCGAGCTTTTGAACTAGAAACAACCTTCATAGTCGACCGATACCTTTCATGAACTAGCTGTCGTGGCGTACGAAGAAGGGGGCTCCCCCGTAGGCCATTGGAGTAGGAATCGTTTCCAATTTCGACCTATTAGTCAATAGAAGAGTGCCTTTGTAACGAAAGTGTTATCGCTGAACACGTTCAAAAAGTAGGCCTATTTAGCCTCTGTGAAACGCTCCGAGATTCGGTATTTATTGATGTAATCACGATCGAGTTCCCAGCCAAGACCAGGATTATCGTTGAGTTGGATATGACCATCCTTGAGAGCAGGGCGGTTAGCCAACAAGTTATGCCAGATTGGATCGCGATCTGGGTGGAAATACTCAACATATGTTCCATGAGGAATTGAAGCGAGTAAGTGAGCAGAGACTTGTGCCTCTTCATGATGGGCCATCTTCACGTCGTAGACAGTTGCCATTGCAGCAACCTTGCGCCATTCCGTTGGGCCACCTGACCATGATGAATCAAAGTTACAGAAATCAATTGAGCCCGCTTCCATGAGGTCGCGGCAACCGGCTGCAGAGAATTCACTCTGGCCAGCACATACAGCAACGCTTCCGCCGTAGCGAACATCGCGCATTCCTTTTTTATCATTTTGCCAAATGCATGGCTCTTCAAACCAGAGCAAATTATCATCTGCAACTAATTTTGAAAATTCAATT
>CAIZHT010000113.1 GCA_903932885.1 uncultured Actinomycetes bacterium | reverse complement strand
CTGCAGATCTCAAGATTGTTTACACAGCAATGCATGGAGTAGGTACCGAAACGGTGCAGCGAGTATTTCACTCCAGTGGTTTTGCATCTCTGATCCTTGTCGATGCACAAGCAAAGCCTGACCCAGACTTTCCAACTGTTGCATTTCCAAACCCTGAAGAGCCTGGTGCTATTGATTTAGCGCTAGAGACTGCACGTACATTTGATGCCGATTTAGTAATTGCTAATGATCCTGATGCCGATCGGTGCGCCGCTGCCATAAAGGATATGCAAGGACAGTGGCGAATGTTGCGTGGAGATGAACTTGGAGTCATATTTGGTGAGTCGATTGCGCGCACAATAAAGACAGGAATATTTGCTAATTCCATTGTTTCATCCTCTGCCCTAAAAAAGATTGCTCATCACTATTCACTAGATTTCAAAGAGACTCTTACCGGCTTTAAGTGGTTAGCAAAGATAGAAAATCTCACTTTTGGTTATGAAGAGGCGATTGGTTACTGTGTTGATTCAAAAACTGTCAATGATAAAGATGGAATATCTGCAGCACTTTATCTAGCTCAAATCGCTAGCGATCTCGCGCAAGAAAATAGGACTTTGCAAGATTTACTCAATGATGTCTGGAAGAGGGATGGTTTTCACGCGACAGAGCAAATATCTATTCGCTTTTCTGATTTGAGCAAAATGGATCTCATTTTGGCTGATCTTCGTGCCAATCCACCACGTGAAATTGCAGGCATCAATGTTGAAACAATCGATGATTTGGCCAAACCATCACATGAATTGCCACCGACAGATGGAATTCGAATCTGGCTTTCAGGTGGTATTCGCGTCATTATTCGCCCAAGTGGCACTGAACCAAAGATGAAATGTTACGTAGAGGTAATTGCCTCTGATCAAAAAATAGCGCAATCGCACTTAGATGTACTGCGAGGACCTCTAAAAAAATTACTCAGCAGAGATTGATAAATAAGCTGGTTTTACAACCTCTTCAATAATTGCGAGTCGTTCCTCAAATGGGATAAATGCGCTCTTGAGTGCATTTATTGTGACGCGCTGTAAGTCTGTAAAGTTCCAGTCAAAGGCATTGACTACTTCATTCATCTCATGAGACATCGATGTCTGGCTCATCAATCGATTATCTGTGTTCAAGGTGATTCTAAATCTCAATTTTGCTAACTTTCCGATTGGATGTTCCTTGATTGTATGAACGGCTCCAGTTTGCAAATTTGAAGTAGGGCATAGTTCTAGAGGTATACGACGATCACGTACGTATGAAGAGAGTCGTCCGAGTTTTGCGTTTGGTCCAGAGAAATCAATATCATCGATGATTCGCACTCCGTGACCTAAGCGCTCGGCACCGCATAATTGAATCGCTTCCCAAATTGATGGTAAACCGTACGCTTCCCCTGCGTGGATTGTGAAGTGAGCATTTTCGCGACGCAAGTAATCAAAAGTTTCTATCTGATCACTAGGTGGGAAACCATCTTCAGGGCCGGCAATATCAAAACCAACAACTCCTGCGTCGCGATATTTGACTACTAATTCTGCGACTTCCTGTGACAACTTGTTCTGTCGCATTCCACAAAGAATCGACGTTACACGGATAGTAAAACCTTCGGCCTTTGCTTCTGCCTCGCCAAGGCGATAGCCCTCCAGTGTTGCTTCAATTACATCCGACATTGTTAGTCCGTTATGTGTAAAGAGTTCTGGTGCTCCACGTACCTCTGCATAAACAACGCCATCACGCGCTAGATCTACTGCACATTCGCGAGCAACGCGGACAATATCTTCGCGTCGTTGCATGACAGCGATTGTGTGAGAGAAGGTTTCTAGATATCGAACGAGCGAACCTGAATCACATGCTTCTCGAAACCAATCCCCTAACTCCTTAGCATCGTGTGTGGGGAGTGATGCGTAACCAATTTCTTGTGCGATATCAATAATTGTTTGTGGGCGAAGGCCACCATCTAAGTGATCATGAAGTAGAGCTTTTGGTAAGCGTTTGATTTGCTCAGGGGTGGGACGGTTTTTCAATGACACCGCAGCCCCCTTTATGAATTCGAATAGTGGGTTTACCTTACTAAACAATTAGGGCGTAAGCGAAATATTCTCTCCAGAGATGTAGCCCTTACGCACTAATCACCTTAGAATCACCCAATGATAAATATTGATTGGGATTTATTACATAAGAGCGCAAAAACTGCAATGAAGAGCGCTTACGTTCCATACTCAAAATTTCCTGTAGGTGTTGCAGCCCTCGTCGATGATGGGCGAATTGTCACCGGTTGTAATGTTGAGAATGCAAGCTACGGACTTAGTCTTTGCGCAGAATGCGGACTAGTTTCGAACTTAGCTTTATCCGGTGGCGGTCGCCTCATAGCAATCGTTTGCGTCGATGCACAAGGTGAGTTCTTGTCTCCTTGTGGACGTTGTCG
>CAIZHT010000112.1 GCA_903932885.1 uncultured Actinomycetes bacterium | reverse complement strand
TAAGAAAATGTTACTTACTATCGACGTTGGAAATACCAATACAGTTTTGGGAATCTTTGATGATTCCGTACTACTTCACTCATGGCGAGTGAAGACTGATCCACGTTCAACAGCTGATGAATTGTGGTTGCAATACAGAGCACTCGTCGAAGGTTATGAAATTACTGGTCTTGCTATTTGTTCAACTGTTCCGGCGACACTTCGAGAACTACGCCACATGATTGATAGCTATTTTTCAGATATCCGAGTAACAATTGTTGAGCCTGGAATCAAAACAGGTGTCCCGCTCTTGGTTGATAATCCAAAAGAGATTGGCGCTGATCGCATCGTGAATACTCTTGCTGCCCATACTTTGTATGGTGGACCAGCCATTGTTGTTGATTTTGGAACTTCAACAAATCTCGATGTTGTATCTCCCAAAGGCGAATTTCTTGGTGGAGCACTTGCACCCGGAATAGAGATATCTGTCGATGCTCTTGCAGCTCGCGCCGCGCAACTTCGAAAAGTGGAATTAGTAAAGCCAAAAAATGTAATTGGCAAAAACACAGTTGAAGCCCTGCAATCAGGAACTATTTTTGGTTTTGCCGGTCAAGTAGATGGACTCGTTGATCGCATTACAGCAGAACTCGTTGAAACGTATTCAGAGAAACCTCATGTCATTGCAACAGGTGGCCTTGCACCGTTGATTTTCGGTGTTGCAGAAACGATTGACCACTACGAGCCTGATTTAACGCTGATTGGACTGCGCCTGATTCACGAACGAAATGCTTGAGTCGCTAGACTCACCACATTATGAGCGCAGATAACACACCAATTGAGGATGACCTTCCTGAGCAATTGAGGATTCGCCGCGAAAAGCGTGCTGGCCTCATTGAACGCGGAATTGAGCCATACCCAGTATCTGTTGCTCGCACAAAGAGTTTGAAAGAGATTCGCGAGAAATACATATCACTCGATATCGATGTTGCAACCGGTGATATTGAAAGTCTGACTGGTCGAATTATTTTCAAGCGCGACACAGGAAAATTATGTTTTGCAACTCTTCGCGAAGGTGATGGAACAGAACTTCAAGCAATGTTTTCACTAGATAAAGTTGGAGACGAACAACTTGATTCATGGAAATCAGATATTGATTTAGGTGACATTGTTAGCGTGACAGGTGAGATCATCTCTTCAAAACGTGGCGAACTATCGGTTCTAGCTAACTCTTGGTCACTTGCTGCGAAATCGTTGCGTCCATTACCTAATGAGCACAAGCCGATGTCTGAAGAGACTCGCGTTCGTATGCGTTATGTCGACCTCATTGTTCGCCCAGAGGCACGTGCTTATGCGCGTCTTCGCCCAACTGTTTTGCGCTCATTGCGCGAAACTTTTCATAATCAAGATTTTATTGAAGTAGAAACACCAATGCTTCAGGTTATGCATGGTGGAGCGGCAGCACGTCCCTTCAAATCTTTTAGCAATGCCTATGACATGGATCTTTACTTACGTATTGCACCCGAATTATTTTTGAAGCGATGCGTCGTTGGTGGAATTGAACGCGTATTTGAAATCAATAGAAACTTTAGAAATGAAGGCGCTGATTCATCACACTCACCAGAGTTTGCAATGATTGAGAGCTATCAGGCATATGGTGATTGGCGCTCAATTGCAGATCTGACTCGCACACTGATTCAAAATGCTGCAATGGCCATCTCTGGTTCACATGTTGTAACTCATCACGATGGTCGCCAAGCAAATTTAGGTGGTCAGTGGAAAGAAATTTCACTCTACGAAGCTATTTCCCAAGGTGTAGGCGAAAACGTTACAGCCCTTACTCCTATTGAAGAATTGAAGAAGCACGCTACGAAACTAGGCATAAAGATTGATCCAAAATGGGTAACAGGAAAGCTTGCTGAAGAGATTTTTGAACATGTTGCGAGAGAACAATTGATTGAACCTACATTTGTTATGGGTTTCCCAGTTGATACATCACCACTTGTTCGAGCACATCGCGAATTACCTGGTGTTGCAGAAAAATGGGATCTCTACGTCGACGGTTTTGAACTGGCAACTGGCTACTCTGAACTTGTTGATCCTGTTGTTCAACGCGAACGTTTAGTAGAGCAAGCACAACTTGGAGCAAAGGGTGATCTTGAAGCAATGCAAGTTGATGAAGATTTCTTACGCGCAATGGAATTTGCGATGCCACCAACAGGTGGAATGGGAATGGGCCTCGATCGTTTATTGATGGCACTAACTGGACTTGGAATTCGCGAAACAATTCTCTTCCCACTAGTAAAACCGGAAGAATAATAAATGTCGTTAGAGATTCGCCCCGCTAGAACTTC
>CAIZHT010000111.1 GCA_903932885.1 uncultured Actinomycetes bacterium | reverse complement strand
GAAGAGTGGGAGCGTCAATATGCTCAAGCTCAAGAGCGCTTCATGGCTCACAAGAAGCAAAAGGCTGAAGCAAAGGCTGCAGATGCAGCAGCAGGTCCTGTCGAGGAAGTTGTTGCAGCAGAATAATTCATAACTCTAAAAAGGCGTTCAGTTGCGTCAGACTTACTTCGTCTGATTGCCAACTGGGCGCCTTTTTGAGTTGTTGTGCAATAAAGTGAGGCCATGTTAGTAGTTGGTCTCACAGGCGGAATAGGAAGTGGAAAATCACTTGCTGCTCAATTCTTCGCAGAACTTGGTGCACTAGTTATCGATGCGGATCAACTCGCGCGCGATGCCATCGAGCGAGGTAGTGAAGGCTTTGACGAGCTAATCGCAACTTTTGGAGATTCCATATTGCATAACGGCCTCGTTGATCGCCGTGCGTTGGGTGAACTCGTCTTCAGGGATGCGCAAGCAAAAAAGAAACTAGAGGCGATCATCCATCCAATAGTGCGCAAAGAATTTGAAGAAGCAGTTGCATCTTTAGAAAATGATCAGATTCTAATTTATGAAATTCCACTTCTATTTGAAACAAAGGCGATGGAACGCTTCGATTACATTGTTACTGTCGAGGCGGATATGCAATTGCGTAAAGAGAGATTGCTAAAAAAGGGCTTACGCAATTCCGAAATCGAATCTCGTATTGCTGCGCAAGCTTCACGCGAAGAGCGCGAGTCAATAGCTGACCAGGTTTTTGAGAATGATGGCAGCGAGGATGAGTTGCTTCGAAGCGTTGAAAACCTCTGGGAACTACTTAAGATGCGCAGTAAGGGCTAGCCCAAGTAGAGTTGAACAATGCGCCCGATAACAGACCTAGAACGTCGAGTCGAGCCCTTTCAAGTAATTAGTGATTATGTTCCTGCAGGAGATCAACCAGCGGCAATCGAAGAAATTGTTCGCCGAATTGATGCAGGTGAGCAAGATGTAGTTCTACTGGGCGCAACTGGTACTGGAAAATCTGCAACGACTGCCTGGCTCATTGAACGCCTTCAGCGTCCCACACTTGTACTGGCACCGAATAAGACTCTTGCGGCTCAGTTGGCAAATGAATTTAGAGAATTGATGCCCAATAATGCTGTCGAATATTTTGTTTCTTACTACGACTACTACCAACCAGAGGCCTACGTACCCCAGACGGATACTTTCATTGAGAAAGATTCCAGCGTCAACGATGAAGTAGAACGATTGCGTCACTCGGCGACAAACTCCTTGTTGACCCGACGGGATGTCATTGTCGTTGCGACTGTTTCGTGTATTTATGGATTAGGTACGCCTCAAGAATATGTAGATCGAATGGTCAAACTGCGCGTGGGCGATGAAATAGATCGCAATGTATTACTTCGACGCTTCGTTGATATTCAATACAAGCGAAACGATATGGCCTTCGAACGAGGAACTTTTCGTGTCCGTGGGGACACTATTGAAATTATCCCTATGTATGAAGAGCTCGCACTGCGCATCGAGATGTTTGGCGATGAAATCGAAAAGATTACAACCCTGCATCCCTTGACTGGTGAAATCATCCGCGATGAAACCGAGATGTATATATTTCCAGCAACTCACTATGCCGCTGGTCCTGAAACCATTCAACGAGCGATAGGGGAGATTGAGGCGGAACTCGCTACTCAATTAGAAATATTTGAAAAGCAGGGCAAGCTACTAGAGGCCCAACGTCTTCGAATGCGCACAACATTTGATATTGAAATGATGCAACAACTTGGCTTCTGTAGCGGAATTGAAAACTACTCACGCCAACTAGATGGTCGCCCAGCCGGTAGTGCGCCTAACTGTTTGCTTGACTATTTCCCAGAAGACTTTTTAGTTGTCATAGATGAAAGCCACGTCACTGTTCCTCAAATTGGTGCAATGTTTGAAGGAGATGCTTCACGTAAGCGCACTCTTGTAGAACATGGATTTCGACTTCCCAGTGCTATGGACAATCGTCCACTTCGCTGGCCAGAATTCCTTGAACGTGTGGGACAGAAGCTTTATCTATCGGCGACTCCGGGACCATATGAATTAGGTAAAGTAGAAAGTGATGTTGTTGAGCAAGTAATTCGCCCGACCGGTCTTGTAGATCCTCAAATCATTATCAAACCAATCAAGGGACAAATTGATGATCTCTTAGTAGAGATCAATATCCGTGCTGCTCGAAATGAACGAGTTCTTGTCACCACTCTTACTAAGAAAATGTCAGAAGATCTCACTGAATATCTTCAAGAAAAAGGAGTGCGTGTGCGCTATCTGCACTCTGAGGTAGATACATTGCGCAGAGTTGAACTGCTGAGGGAATTACGCACTGGTGAATACGATGTTCTGATTGGTATCAACTTATTGCGTGAAGGTCTCGATCTGCCTGAAGTTTCACTCGTTGCAATTTTAGATGCCGATAAAGAAGGTTTCTTACGTTCTGCTACTTCCTTGATTCAAACTATTGGCCGAGCCGCTCGAAATGTTTCGGGTGAAGTGCATATGTATGCCGATAACATGACGAAGTCGATGGTCAAGGCAATAGATGAAACTAATCGTCGCCGCGCCAAACAAGTTGCCTATAACGTGGAACGTGGAGTTGACCCACAACCGCTACGCAAGAAGATTGCCGATATAACTGACCTCATCAATCGGGAATCCGAGGATAGTGATGAACTTCTTTCAACCAATAAGAAGAATCAGAAGAGCACTCCAGCAATTGGAATCTATTCAAAAAACCTTGGCTCCTTGCCGCGCCAAGAACTACTTGCGCTGATAGGGTCGCTCACTGATCAGATGCGCAGCGCGGCCGGTGACCTTCAATTCGAACTTGCAGCGCGGTTACGTGATGAGATCAAAGAACTAAAGCGCGAACTGCGCGCTATGGATGAGGCGGGAATTTAGTGTGAGTATCGACAAGCTAATCGTGCGTGGTGCTCGCGAACACAATCTCAAGAATGTCTCTATCGAATTACCAAGAAATTCACTTGTTGTCTTTACCGGATTATCTGGTTCTGGAAAATCCAGTCTGGCTTTCGACACAATCTTTGCTGAAGGCCAACGTCGCTATGTCGAATCGTTATCTGCATATGCTCGCCAATTTCTTGGACAAATGGATAAACCAGATGTTGATTTTATTGAAGGGCTATCGCCAGCTGTCTCTATTGATCAAAAATCTACAAATAGAAACCCGCGCTCTACTGTTGGAACAATTACCGAAGTTTATGATTACCTGCGTTTACTCTTTGCTCGCGCCGGTAAGCCACATTGCCCATCGTGTGGCAAAGCAGTCTCGCGACAGAGCCCACAACAAATTGTTGACCAAATTCTCACAATGCCTGCGACGACTAAATTTCAAGTATTGGCACCCGTTGTGCGATCGCGCAAAGGTGAATTCCTAGATCTTTTTGCTGAACTCATCACGCAGGGATATGCCCGAGCCCGCATTGATGGCGAAGTAGTCGCTCTCTCTGATGCTCCAAAGTTGAAGAAGCAAGAGAAACATACAATCGAAGTTGTTGTTGATCGTTTGAGCGCGAAACCAGATTCTAAATCCCGACTCACAGATTCTATTGAGACAGCACTACGCCTTGCATCAGGAATCGTTATCTTGGACTTTGTCGATGCAAAAGGTGCCGACAAAGAGCGCACCTATAGCGAGCATCTTGCCTGCCATGACTGCAATCTCTCATTCGAAGAGTTAGAGCCTCGCTCATTCTCATTCAACTCACCATTTGGTGCCTGTCCTGAATGTTCTGGAATCGGTACAAAGTTAGAAGTTGATGAGGAGTTAATAATTCCTGATGACTCTATTTCGATCAATGATGGTGCTATTGCACCATGGTCTGGTGGTCAATCTGCAGAGTATTTCCTTCGTCTTATTGAAGCGCTTTCAGAGGATGTGAAATTCTCACTTGATACACCGTGGAAACGACTATCTCAAAAAGCAAAAGATGCTCTTATCAATGGATACGATTTCGAAGTACATGTGAAGTATAAGAATCGCTACGGTCGTGTTCGTAACTATTCAACCGGTTTTGAAGGTGTTGTTCCCTTTATACATCGCCGACATGGAGAGACAGATAGCGATTACAGTCGGGATAAATATGAAGCGTATATGCGTCAAATTCCTTGTTCGGTCTGTAGCGGTGCTCGACT
>CAIZHT010000110.1 GCA_903932885.1 uncultured Actinomycetes bacterium | reverse complement strand
GGTGAAACCTTTCAAATGCCATTTGGTTTAGCACCAACTGGATTTACGCGCATGATGCAAACTGAGGGCGAGCGCGCTGTTGCACGCGCCGGAGAAAAATTTGGCATTCCATACACGCTCTCAACTCTTGGAACAACAACAATTGAAGATGTAGTTGCTGCAGCGCCTAACGGTCACAACTGGTTTCAGCTTTATATGTGGAAGGACCGCGACGCGAGCATGGCACTCGTTGATCGCGCGAAAAAAGCTGGCGTCAATACTTTGATGCTTACAGTCGATGTTCCTGTTGCAGGTCATCGCTTGCGCGATTCATATAATGGTCTCACTGTTCCGCCATCACTGACTGTGAAAACTCTTATCAATGCAATCCCGCGTCCTAATTGGTGGATGAACTTTCTCACTACTCCTGGAATTAGCTTTGCATCCCTTTCAAGTTGGAACGGAACAGTTGCCGAACTCCTTGATTTCATGTTTGACCCAACCATGACATTTGAAGACTTCAAATGGATCCGCGAACAATGGGATGGCAATTTGATTATCAAGGGTGTTCAGAATTTAGATGATGCTAAGAAGGCGGCAAAGCTTGGTGCTGATGCAGTGCTTCTTTCAAATCACGGCGGTCGCCAGATAGATCGCGCCCAAGTTCCATTACATTTACTCGCGGATATCAAAAAGGAATTCAAAAAAGATTACGAGCTCCATATTGATACAGGAATCATGCATGGCGCAGATGTATTAGCAGCCGTTGCCCATGGTGCTCAATTTGCCTATGTAGGCCGTGCATATTTATACGGACTTATGGCTGGAGGACAAGCCGGAGTTGAGCGAGCGTTGGAGATTATGCGCACTCAAATGATTCGTAATATGAAGCTTATTGGCGTTAATTCACTCGATGAATTAGAGCCAAAACATGTCAATTTACTACGTAGAGACTAATTATTTCTTTGTAGCAGTTGATGTTCGCACAACCAATTGAGGCTGGAACTTAATTTGTTGGTGGGCATGCTCTTCACTTTCTTCGCATTCTGATATCAATAATTCCGCTGCCGTAACGCCTAATTGATAGGCAGGTTGTGAAATTGAAGAGAGCGGAACTGCTGAAGAATTTCCAAATGCAATATCGTCATAACCAAGGAGTGAAACATCCTCTGGAATTCTTATTCCGGCATCGAGCAAACCGCGCATAACACCAAATGCTAAAAGATCGTTTGCACAAAATATTGCCGTGGGCATTTTCTTGAGAGCAAGAATCTTTTTTGCAGCATCTACACCTTGTGCGCTATTCATTAGCGGTACTCGAACGGTAGAGATATCTGCCTTCGTAACTTTTGCTGCGCGCATAACCCCTGTTGTGCGATCAATAACTTGAGGAATTGTGTCAGGACCAGTTACCCAAACAATTTCTCTGTGGCCAAGTGAAGTTAGGTGTTCAATAGCAATTTCTCCACCGCGCACGTCATCTACCGAAACGGAACATTGTGAAGAGTTTTTGGTCTCGGTATCTAGCAAGGCAACAGAGATCCCGCGCTCTCGTAAGTTTTCGTATTGATGGCTTTTAGAATCAGAAGGTGTGATTAGTACGCCTCGAACCTGCTGTTGAATCAAAACAGATAAATACTTATTTTCTTTCTCCAAACTTTCATCTGAATTACAGAGAAAGACTGCGTAATCACGTTTACTTGCTGCATCTTCAACACCGCGTGCAACTTCAGTAAAGAATGGGTTAGCAACATCGGTAACAACTAATCCAATTGTTCGGCTATATCCCGATCGCAATTGACGAGCAAAACCATTGGGCACAAAGCCAAGTTCAGCAATTGTTTTTTGAACTCGTTCAAGAGTTTTAGGCGATACAACGTCAGGGCGATTGAGCACATTAGAAACAGTGCCCACTGATACGCCAGCCTGCCTCGCCACATCACGCAGGTTCGCACTCATGAAGGCGATAATGCTCTCTGCAATTGAATCGTGTCAATTCTTTGGGGTTGGGGGAAGCCCTTGTTTCTTCTTATTTTTGTTGACTCACGCTCATACTGAAACTAATATTGGGCTTCAGGCGGTGAATCGGTTCTATTGTGAAAGGGAGAAATGTATGGAGCGCGTTGGTTTTCGCTTACAACTTCGCACAGAGATGCTCGATGAATACGTCTTGCACCATACAAAAGTCTGGCCAGATATGTTGGCAGCTCTAGAAAAAACAGGATGGCACAACTACTCACTCTTTTTGGATCGAAGTGATGGCTCCCTCTTTGGATATTTTGAAACTCCAGACTTACAGGCAGCCCTTGCTGGCATGGCATCGGAGGAAGTAAATGAACGCTGGCAGAAAT
>CAIZHT010000109.1 GCA_903932885.1 uncultured Actinomycetes bacterium | reverse complement strand
GTGAGCATTGTTTCGAGTAATCCATCAATTGCATAAAAAGCATCAGGGATAGCAACGCGGCGCACAACACTGCATGAAACATCGCCTTCATTCCATTGATCGCCAGCGAGTTCGCTCACCATGGATGCATAGCCTCGTAGAACTACAGATAAACCATTGACGCGTTCGCAGGAGCGAGTGTTCATCTTGTGTGGCATTGCGCTACTTCCAACTTGGCCAGCTTTGAATCCTTCAGTAACTAATTCCGCCCCTGCCATTAGTCGAATTGATGTAGCGAGTGAAGAAGGGGCCGCCGCTAATTGAACAAGTGTTGTCACAACATCGTAATCAAATGAACGTGGGTAAATTTGACCTGTTGAATCCAAAACATGATTAAAACCTAATTCTTGCGCAATCGCGCTTTCTAAATCAGCATGAAGCGGCGATGATCCCAGTAAGTCAATTGAATCTTGAGCAGTTCCAACTGGACCTTTGATTCCGCGCATCGGGTAACGCTCTTGAAGTGCTTCAAGTCGTGAATAGGCAAAGAGTAATTCTTCGGCGGCGGATGCAAATCTTTTTCCAAGTGTTGTAATTTGCGCTGGCACATTATGTGAGCGGCCGGCTATTGGTTGGTCGCTGTATTGGAGTGCTCGATCACCAAGGCGGGCAAGAAGTGTCACTGTCTTGTCGTGGACAAGCGTGAGACCATTTTTTATCTGTAGCGCTTCAATATTTTCAGTGAGATCGCGACTTGTCATTCCCGCATGAATTGCTTCGTGACCAGCGAGTGCGTTGAATTCTTCAATACGCGCTTTCACATCATGACGCGTTTCTTTTTCTCTTTTATCTATTGAATCAAGATCAACTTTTGTAATTACTTTCTCGTAGTCTGTAATTACATCATTGGAAATTTTGTGTCCAAGCTTGGATTGTGCGCGCATAACGGCAATCCATAATTTACGCTCAGCAATTATTTTGGCTTCTGGCGCAAAAATTTCGCGCATCGCACTCGATGCATATCTATTTGCTAGAAGACTCACTGATGAATTATCTGCCATTTAGTTGCCCTTCTCCGCCACCGACGCATTGAGGGCGATATCGCTTCGATAAAAGGAGCCCTCGAGGTCAATCTGTGAGATTGCTCGATATGCACGGTTGCGTGCCTCGGTTAGATCCGAGCCGATTCCGGTCACTGTCATGACTCGTCCGCCTGCTGAAACAAGCCCATTTCCATTCATTGCAGTACCTGCGTGGAAAATTTGTACTTGATCGATTGTTGGAATTGACGAAATTGGTGCACCACTCTTTGGCGCACTTGGATAACCATCGGCAGCAAGTACAACTGTGACTGCTGAATCATCGCGCCATTGCAACTGTGTGTCTCCAAGATTTCCTGTGGCTGCTTTATATAAAAGTGATGCAAGCGGTGTTGCTAACCGTGGAATTAGAACTTGAGTTTCAGGATCACCAAAGCGGGCGTTGAATTCAATGACGCGAGTTCCATGATCGGTAAGTGCAAGTCCTGCATATAACAATCCAACAAAAGGAGTTCCTCTGGCTGCCATCTCTGCAATCATCGGAGCTAGTACCTGTTTGTATGTATCTTCAATAATGTCACTTGGTGCCCATGGCAAAGGCGAATATGCACCCATCCCACCTGTATTTGGTCCAGCATCATTATCGCCAGCGCGTTTGAAATCTTGCGCAGGATGCATTGCAAGAATTGTATGACCATCGCTAATTCCAAATAATGAAACTTCTGGGCCATCTAAATATTCTTCAATGACAACTCTTTGGCAGGCAAGTGCATGATTGAGCGCTTCGTTTCGATCACTCGTTACAACAACACCTTTGCCCGCTGCTAAGCCATCATCTTTGACAACATACGGAGCGCCAAATGCATCTAGCGCTTTTTCAATTTCGGATTGCGTTGTGCATGTAAAACTTCTAGCGGTTGGTACCCCTGCATCTGACATTACTTCTTTTGCAAAAGTTTTTGATCCTTCTAACTGTGCGGCAACTTTAGAAGGACCAAAGGTTGCAATTCCTACTCGTCGTAATTCATCTGCGACGCCATTTACTAACGGAACTTCGGGACCAATGACAACAAGCTCTGCACCGATTTTTTGAGCAAGTGCAACGATTGCTGAATTATTAGTAATTACAAGTGGGTGCGTAGTTGCGATTTGTGCGATACCTGGATTACCTGGAGCAACATGTAGTTCGCTGCACTCTGGGTCTGCCTGTAGTCCTAGTGCAAGTGCGTGCTCTCGCCCGCCGCTTCCAACTAGGAGGATTTTCATATTTAGATGAAATCCTTTACAACTATTGTTTGATCTCGACCAGGCCCAACACCAATTGCACTCATTGGCGCACCAGAAATCTTTTCAAGGAATGCGATGTAAGCCTGAGCATTTTTTGGAAGTTCACTAAGTTTGCGCGCTCCAGAGATATCTTCTTTCCAGCCATCTAGATATTCATAAATTGGTTTTGCGTGATGGAAATCTGATTGTGATGACGGAAGCTCTTCAACTCGCTTGCCATCAATTTCGTAGGCAACACAGACTGGAATTTTCTCCCAGCCAGTGAGAACATCGAGTTTTGTTAGGAAGAAATCAGTAAGACCATTTACGCGCACTGCATAGCGTGCGATAGGTGCGTCATACCAACCACAACGACGTGCACGACCAGTAGTTACACCGATTTCACCACCGATAGTGCGAAGTTTTTCACCATCTTCATCGAATAACTCAGTTGGGAAAGGTCCGCTACCAACACGAGTTGTATATGCCTTAACAATTCCAATAACGCGACCAATCTTTGTTGGTCCAATTCCACTACCGGTACAAGCGCCGCCCGCAGTTGGATTACTCGATGTAACGAATGGATATGTTCCGTGATCAACATCGAGCAGTGTTCCTTGCGAACCCTCGAGCAATACTTGCTTTCCTGCTTTGAGTGCTTGATCTAGAAGCAGAACAGTATCGGCAACATATGGTCGCAAAATTTCTGCATATGCCAAATACTCTGTGAGAACTTCATCTACTTCAATATCTTTACGATTAAAAACCTTGATTAGTACTTGGTTTTTATCGCGAAGCGCTGCTTCAAGTTTTTGACGCAAAATTGATGGATCAAATAAATCCTGAACGCGGATACCGATTCGGTTTATCTTGTCAGCATAGGCTGGTCCAATTCCGCGACCAGTTGTTCCAATCTTTGCTTTACCTAAGAAGCGCTCTGAGACCTTATCGATGGTGCGGTGATACGGAGTAATCAAATGTGCATTGGTACTAATTACTAACTTGCTGCAATCAATACCGCGCTCTGTTAATCCTCTGATTTCTTCAAGAAGTACACCCGGATCAATCACCACACCATTACCAATTACAGGAATGACGTTAGGACTCAAAATTCCGGAAGGTAATAAGTGCAGTGCATATTTCTGATCGCCAATAACAACTGTGTGACCCGCGTTGTTTCCACCTTGATAACGAACAACATAATCAACGCGGTCACCGAGAATATCTGTAGCTTTACCCTTGCCTTCGTCGCCCCATTGAGCGCCAAGAAGAACTATCGCAGGCATTGATAAAGCCTTTCTCTTACAGTGAAATTACTTGAGTAGTGATGTACCAGTTGAGCGAAGATCTTCGCAAGCAACACCAATACGTGCAGCCATGCCAGCTTCTGCAGCTTTGCCCCATGCGCGTGGATCGTAAGACTTCTTATTTCCAACTTCGCCATCAATTTTGAGAACGCCGTCGTAATTTTTCATCATGTGATCCACGACAGGACGTGTAAATGCATATTGAGTATCAGTATCAATATTCATCTTTACAACACCGTAGTCGAGTGATTCGCGAATTTCAGTAAGAAGTGAGCCTGAGCCACCGTGGAAAACAAGGTCCATTGGCTTGCTTCCCTCAGGAAGACCAAGCTTTTTGGAAACTGCATCTTGCAATGTTCGAAGAATTTTTGGTTGCAATACAACGTTACCTGGCTTGTAAACGCCGTGAACGTTTCCAAATGTTGCGGCGACCATGTAACGAGTACTTGGATCAGAGCCCAAGGTTTCGATTGTCATGAGTGCATCTTCAGGAGTTGAATACAGCTTTGCATCGTGCTTTGCTTCAACACCATCTTCTTCTCCGCCAACAACACCGATTTCAATTTCGAGAATTGTTTTTGCAGCGATTGACATCTTCTGCATCTCTGCAGCAACTTTCATATTTTCTTTCATATCAACAGCCGAGCCATCCCACATATGTGAATTGAATAGTGGCGCTTTGCCTGACTTGATTCGTTCTGCGCCAAGTGCGAGTAATGGCTTCATGAAACCATCGAGCTTTTCGGCTGGGCAGTGATCGGTGTGAATACCAATATGTACGTTGTAATTCTTGGCAACAATGTGCGCGTACTCAGCGAGTGCTACCGCTCCATCGACCATCTTCTTAATTGTTGAGCCAGATGCATATTCAGCACCGCCCCATGAAAATTGAATGATTCCATCTGATTGCGCTTCGGCAAATCCACGAATAGCTGCAGTGATGGTCTGTGATGATGAAACGTTGATTGCTGGATATGCGAAAGCGCCTTTTTTAGCGCGATCCAACATTTCGGCATAAATTTCGGGGGTTGCAATTGGCATTTAGGCTCCAAATTATTCGGCTCAAGGTGTAAATCTCATACCGTGCGCACCATTGGGCCGATGAGAGGCTTACGACGTATCCTCTCACTAATTGGCGCTAACACGGAAATTACGCCTATTTGTAGAGGCGTTTCCAGCCTCTCGCCTTAGCCGAGGGTTTTGAGCGCTTTAGATAAAAGGTTGGCAAAGGCCATGATCATCGTTGGGTTCATGAGAAATTTGATAAATGCGAGGAGGAATGCGGCAAAGCCCATAGTTCTCTTCTTTCGTTGGAATTTTTTGGATGAATTGAGTGCGTATCCTCACCAACTTGCCTGAGAAAAAAGTCTCACCAAAAAAGACTGTTGATAAATAGGGCTGAACTAGTAATCTCAAGTGTTATGAGCCAGGAAAAAGATTCTCTAGAAAACTTACTCAGCGAAGAGCGCACATTTGCACCGAGTGCAGAATTTAGCGCCGCAGCAAATGGCAAAGCTTCTCTATATAAGGAAGCGGAATCTGATCGCTTAGCTTTTTGGGCAAAGCAAGCCGAAGAGTTAACGTGGGATAAAAAGTGGAATCAAGTTCTTGATTGGCAACCACCCTTTGCGCAATGGTTTGTTGGTGGAAAAATAAATGCAACAGTCAATGCCTTGGATCGCCATGTTGATGCCGGACGTGGGAATCGAGTTGCTTTTCATTTTGAAGGCGAACCTGGAGACTCTCGCGATATTACATATTCAGAATTATTAACAGATGTAAAGAAAGCGGCGAACGCTCTTATCGAACTTGGAATCAAAGCAGGTGATCGCGTTGCAATTTATATGCCGATGATTCCTGAGGCGGCAATTGCAATGTTGGCATGCGCCCGAATTGGTGCCCCACATTCCGTTGTCTTCGGTGGTTTCTCAGCTGATGCGCTTTTGTCACGCATTCAAGATGCAGATGCAAAGTTAGTTATTACATCTGATGGCGGGTATAGAAAAGGCGCCGCATTTGCGCTTAAGCCTGCTGTGGATGAAGCGCTCAAAGGTGCGACAAATGTTGAAAAAGTCTTAGTTGTGCAACGCACAAAGCAAGAAACTGCCTGGGATTCTTCTCGCGATATTTGGTGGCACGAAATTATGGGCCGTCAAAGCAGTGAACATAAGCCTGAATTCTTTGATTCCGAGCACCCATTATTCATTCTCTACACATCGGGAACAACGGCTAAACCAAAAGGAATTTTTCACACCACTGGTGGATATCTCACTCAAGTGGCTTACACACACAAGATGGTTTTTGATATCAAAGCTGAAACCGATGTCTATTGGTGTACCGCTGATGTTGGTTGGGTAACGGGCCACTCGTATGTTGTTTACGGCCCACTAATAAATGGTGCGACGCAAGTAATGTATGAAGGTACGCCAGATACACCACACAAAGGTCGCATTTTTGAAATCATCGCAAAATATGGTGTAACTATTTTGTACACCGCACCAACGCTTATTCGTACATGGATGAAGTGGGGAGATGAATTTCCAAAAGCGCATGACCTTTCATCTCTGCGCTTGCTTGGCTCAGTAGGTGAACCAATTAATCCTGAAGCATGGATGTGGTACCGCGAAATTATTGGTGGAAACCGTTGCCCAATTGTTGATACATGGTGGCAAACTGAAACAGGTGCAATCATGATTTCACCTTTGCCTGGAGTAACTGCAACTAAACCAGGATCTGCAATGGGACCACTTCCTGGAATTAGTGCAAAAGTTGTTGACGATTCAGCGAATGAAGTTGGAAATGGTCATGGAGGATTTCTTATCTTGGATCAACCATGGCCATCAATGTTGCGTGGAATTTGGGGCGAGAACGAGCGTTATAAAGAGACTTATTGGTCACGCTTTAAAAATATTTATTTTGCAGGTGATGGTGCAAAACTCGATAACAACGGTGCTATTTGGTTACTTGGTCGCGTCGATGATGTTATGAATGTTTCAGGTCACCGTATTTCAACTACTGAAGTTGAGTCTGCATTAGTTTCACATGAATCAGTTGCTGAAGCAGCTGTTGTTGGTGCAGCGGATGCGATGACTGGTCAAGGAATTGTTGCATTTGTTATTTTGCGTGGTGGTATTGAGCATGCAAATGGTGAAGAGCTAGTGACTCAACTTCGAAATCACGTTACTAAAGAAATTGGCGCAATTGCACGACCACGTCAGATTCTTGTAGTTGCAGAATTACCAAAGACTCGAAGTGGAAAAATCATGCGTCGTTTACTCAAAGATGTTGCTGAAAATCGCGTCGTTGGTGATGCAACAACTCTTGCTGATCCAAATGTCATGAAGTTGATCAAAGAGGGACTAAATACATCTAAGGATGAGAACTAAAGAGTTACATCCAAGTATTTAGCGGTTAGCTCAATGATTTCAAGCTCATTCTTGAAGCCACCTATTTTCTTATAAGCAACGCTTCCATCGGCTGCAATAAACCACGTCACTGGCACGCCCATCCCTAAATATCCTCGAGAACTCCCATCGGCATCAAAGAAATTTGGCCAGGTCATCCCGTTGCTCTCTACATATTTTTGCCCGGCTTCAATGTTTTTTTCTTCAACATCTACGCCAACGAGAGCAACTTTGCCCTGTGCCTTTGCATAAAAAGATCGCAGATATGGCATTTCAATTCCACATTCATAACACCATGAAGCCCATACGTTGAGAATCATCGGCCCACGCAACCCTTGTAAATAGCCGCCTTCCCCGCCATCGAGGCAACCAAGTTGAACCCCTTCTGTAATTGATGTATCCATATTTATTTCGGCGCAAGAAATTACTTCCCCAGCTATTGGTTCAACACTTTTTGCGCAGCCTGATAAGAGCAGAAGCGTGCTCAGTAAGAGCGCAATTCTTTTCATCGAAAATCCTTATCTGTTTTGACCAGTAAAAGTGCTTTCTTCTTATCCATCTCACCAATTCCAACTGAGGGACAAATTTTAGCCACGGGGCATGCACCACATGCAGGTTTGCGTGAATGACAAATACGTCGACCGTGCCAGATCATTCGTTGTGACAAATTTGTCCATTCTTTTTGTGGAATTAGTTCACCGACTACTCTTTCAACCTTTACGGGGTCCATCTCTTTAGTCCAACCAAATCTTCGGGAGAGGCGACCAAAATGTGTATCTACCGTAATTCCAGGAATATCGAATGCATGACCTAAAACAACATTTGCAGTCTTTCTACCAACTCCAGGCAGTGTTATAAGTTCTTCGAGCGTGCTTGGAACTTCACTATCAAAATCGGTTACTAATTTCGTTGCCAGGCCTTTGATATTGCGTGCCTTCGCACGATAAAAACCTGTTTGGAAAACTAGATCCTCAAGATCAGCAATATCAGCGCCAGCAAGTGCTTTTGCATTCTTATATTTACGAAAGAGTGCTGGCGTCACCTTGTTTACTCTCTTATCGGTGCACTGCGCGCTCAATACTGTTGCAAGAATGAGTTGAAGTGGATTTTTGAAATCTAGTTCGCAGCGAATCTCAGGATAAGTTTTTGTGAGAATTCGGTATACGGCCCTTGCTTGGCTGCGAATTTCGCTATCGACGGGCATGAGAGTAAAGTACCCCTCGTGACCCCAGATGAAGATGTCGTACGACGCGCACCTCTCTTTACAGCGCTCGATGAAGCGGCCGCTGTCTCATTGCGCGCTTCGATGGACTCAGTCAAGATTGCAAAAGGCGGAGTTTTATTTGCCGAAGGCGATGAAGGCGATCACCTATACGTAATAGTTGAGGGAAAACTCAAACTTGGTACATCAAGTGGTGATGGACGCGAAAATTTGTTATCCATACTTGGGCCAGGCGAAATGTTTGGCGAGCTCTCTCTCTTTGATCCGGGTCCACGTACATCAACTGCAACTGCAGTAACTGATGCAAAATTACTTAGCCTTGGCCATGATGAAGTTATTCCGTGGCTCAAAGAAAACCCAGCAGTCTCTTTGCAATTATTGGAACGTCTTGCTCAACGCCTACGTCGTACAAATGAAGCTGTTGGCGATTTAGTTTTCTCTGATGTTCCAGGTCGTGTTGCAAAAGCACTTATCGACCTTGGCGAGCGTTTCGGAAAGCAATCAGATGAAGGGCTATACGTTCATCATGATCTCACTCAAGAAGAGTTAGCCCAATTAGTTGGAGCATCACGCGAAACAGTAAATAAAGCACTCGCTGATTTTGTTGGGCGCAACTGGTTACGCCTTGATGGACGTGCAGTTGTTATTTTGGATCTTGAGCGCCTCTCAAAGCGCGGCAAGTAACTAGTCGGAAATTTCGACTGTTAGCTCAATCTCTACAGGAGAATTGAGCGGAAGTTCTGCAACACCAATAGCTGAACGTGCATGCTTTCCTGCATCGCCCCAGATGTGTACAAATAATTCACTTGCACCGTTGACTACGGCTGGATGATTTACAAAGCCAGCAACTCCATTGACATATCCAACTACGCGGACAACTTTAACAATTTTGTTGATATCAGCAACGAGTTCAACTGCAGCAAGTGCGTTGAGTGCGCAAATCTGAGCGAGTTCTTTTGCGCGTTCTACGCTGACATCTCCGCCAGTTTTTCCTGTCTGCGCCATTGCGCCATCAACTAGCGGCAATTGTCCTGCGGTGAAAACGATATTTCCTGTGCGAACGGCAGGAACATAAGCAGCAATTGGAAGCGCTGCTACGGGAAGAGTTAAACCAAGTTCAGCAAGTTTTGCGCGGACATCTG
>CAIZHT010000108.1 GCA_903932885.1 uncultured Actinomycetes bacterium | reverse complement strand
CGGCCCCATACATCGAGCTTGTCGACGCGGCCTCCGCTGTCTTTAATGATTTTGAGATATGTCTCAAGGCTTGGTGTGACTGTACGTTCTTCAAGTTCTGGATCGAGAATGACCATTAATTCATAGTGACGCATGCGTAACCCGACCTCCTCTGGACTAAGACGGCCACGGTATTTCCGTGACAGGAGGGTTAGTGCTTCCCTGAAGGACCCAGATGGGTTCTTCGAGGAGGGCTAAGGGTAACTTGAAGAGGTCGCAAAGAGAAAATCGAAGAGGCGGGTATGTGGACGGCGCTCATCTGTGCGTGAATTCTTGATAGCGCTGCGGGCAATTACGGTGATCAGATAGATGGTTGTGGCTATGCGTACCAGGGTAAGAAGGGCGTACCCCTTGGCCGGAAGCCCAAAGGAGGCACCGGTCACTGTTGCAAGGTGTTGCCATATTGCAATGTGATAAATAATTTCGCCACCTTGCCATATCCAAAAGGCATGGATGCTCTTTTTATTGATTGCAAGAATTGCAAGCGGAGTCAACCAAAGAACATATTGTGGTGAATACACCTTACTTACAATCATGACTATCGCAAGAAGAATAAAACTCATTTGTGCAAGTGTTGGGGTAATGGAGAATTCAAAAAAGATTAGTGAGATTAATGTTAGGCCGGCGAGTAGTGCCAAAATCGTAAGATAATTCAAATTAGCAAGTTTGAGGCCAAGTATTGAGAAGGCTAACCACGGAGAACCCCAATCAGCACCTCGCGATAGATTCAATTCGTAAAATCGCCACCATCCCTGTGGCGTTGTCAACGCAACTGGAAGATTTATTGCTAACCACGATGCGATAACAATTCCTGAATACCGGGCGATCTCTCGAATTCTATTTCTTCGCCAAAGGATAAGAAAAATTGGTAGTAATAAAAATATGGGCATAAATTTTGTAGATATTGAAATACCAAGTGCAAGTGCACTCCACTTGTATTTTTCTTTATCGAAGCAATAGATTGCTACTAACATTGATGCGATCGCCCACAGATCCCAATTGACATAAAGAGATGCAATCATTGCTGGGGCTACGGGGAGTAAGTACCAATATTCGGGTTTCATGTGCGCAACAAGGAGAACGAGAAATATAAAAAGTAGAGCAAGGAGAAATGCATTGATAAGGAAATAGTTTGTTGCACGATTAGAATTTGATGGTGTTATCAATGATGTTGCATACATAACTACGCCCGTAATTACAGGGTATTCAACAGCTTTTTCTTTGCCTGTATATGCCCATTTTTGTTTATCGAGCTCTCGATCACCAAAAAGTGATGGTAGGTCTGAATAACAAGCGTGTACATATTGATCTGGTGTAGCCCAGTTTTTACCTTCGCAGTGACTAAATTTTATAAATGAAAAAAGTGAAGCGAGAATCGCAAACGCGATTAGAACTCGAGCCGTTGGGCGCAAGCGTCACCTTTTCTTCTTGATACTTTGAACGCCGCCGGTAGTCATCTCAATTGGATCTAATCCTCCGATATTTGAAGGCGCTGGGAAATCCATCACTGGCTCGCCTTTGAGAGCGCCTTTCATAAATGCCGTCCAGATGCGCGCAGGGAAAGTTCCACCTGTTACTGATGTAAGTCCACCAATACCGTTGAGTGATTCACTTGCGCTATCTCTAAAAAAAGCAACGGATGCTGCAAGTTGTGGAACGTATCCACTAAACCATGCTGATGCATTTTGTTGGCTTGTTCCTGTCTTGCCTGCAGCTGGTCGACCAAGTGCAAGGGCTGCTGATCCTGTTCCACCATTTACTACGCTTTTGAGTGAATATGTTAGGTCGGCAATAACTTCTTTGCTAAATACTTCTTGGGTCTGTGTTTTGCCTTCATATAAAATACCTTTATTTGAACCCATTACTTGGGCAACTAAATACGGTTTTGAATAGATACCTTGCGCTGCAAATGTTGCATATGCATTTGCAACATCAATGACGTGAGGACTAGCAACACCTAATACAACTGATGGCGTTGGCATCATCGCAACGCTCTCCGGAATTCCTGCTCTGCGTGCAACATCGACAACATTCTCAGGACCAGCTTTGATTCCAAGCGGAACATAGACCGTATTGACTGAGTGTTTTGTTGCCTCTAAGAGCGAGATTTGTCCCCAGCCTTCATCTCCATAATTGGATACTTCATATGGTTTTCCAGCATCATCAAATGTTTGTGGGCTATCACCATTCCACATAGATGTAAGTGGAATACCCGCCTCAAGGCCTGCAATTACTGCAAAAGGTTTAAATGTTGAACCAGCTAATGCAATTGCTTGCGTTGCATCACTGAGTTGTCGCTTTAGATAATCAGCGCCTCCATAGAGTGCAATGATTTCACCAGTCCCAGGTCTAATCGCCACTAATCCAATATGTAAATTCTCTGGTGCACCCTTTGGTGTTAATTTGTTTACTGCATCAATTGCCGATTGTTGTGCTCGTTGATCAAGCGTTGTTCGGATAACCAACCCACCAACTAATAGTTGATCTTGAGAGAATCCTAATTTTGCTAACTCTTTCTGAACCGCTTCAATAACATGGCCCTTGGGTCCGCTCAATGAACCCGAGGTTGCACGTGGTGCAATTGTTGGATACTTCATCTTTGCTGCATCTTCTTTGCTTAGCCACTTTGCATCGATCATTCCATTTATTACATAATCAAAGCGTGCTTTGAGGCGCTCTTCATTACCCTTTTTAAAGGCTGGATCATAGAGTCCAGGTGATCTCAGAATGCTTGCGATGATAGCTGCTTGAGAATTGGTGAGCTGTTCAACGTTACGATTAAAATATTGCTGCGACGCAGTCATAACTCCGTATGAGCCTCGTCCAAAATAAATGGTGTTCAAGTAATTTTCAAAAATCTGATCTTTGCTCAGAGAGTTTTCTAACTTTATGGCAATTACTAATTCTTTTATTTTTCTTTGAATTGTTCGACTTGGGGACAAAAATGCAGTTTTTGCATATTGTTGAGTAATAGTTGATCCGCCTTGCAGTGAACCACCGCGCAAATTATTGAATACCGCTCGCGCTATACCAGTAACACTAAATGCGCGATTGGAATAAAAATTTCGATCTTCGGCTGCTAAGACTGCATAACGGACATTGAGAGGAATTTTTGCAAGTGGAACTATCTGTCGGTTCTGTGTTCCTACTCGTCCTATCTCTGAACCATTGGAATATTGAATAATTGTGGCTTGGCTATTTACATATGCATTTGGATCTGGGATTGAGACAGTGAAGTAGGCAAGAGCAAAAAGGGTTGCGCCTGCGATAAATCCAAATCCACCAATGAAGATGGTTGATCTAATGAGAAATTTCCGCAGCATTTGTAAAGGTTACCCCTTCACCCAATCTTCATCTTCCAAGGTGCGTACCCGACGGGGTGCCTTGCGCTCGATTCCATCGCCTAGAAGAAAGGATGCGCACAGGTGATTCCAAGAACATTCTCGGCAGACTTCAACGATGTAGACGCGAAACTCTCCAAACTCACTCTCCATCACAGCTAATTCTTCTGGACTTTTGATTCGACCTGAATATTGTCCTAATTGATCACCGAATGTGTATCTAAGTTCAACTAAAGATAATTTTTTACACACTGGACAGTTTCTATTTACTTTCTCGCCATGAAATTTAGCAGCGCGCATCAGATACGGATCTGCATCGCACGCATCGAGCGCACCACGAAAGAGCGCTAGCAAAGTCGCGCGCTTATCGAGTGAGTAGTCGACATAAGAGCGAAGAGATTTCATGAGGAGTAAAGAATAATCGCATCTTTCTTACTACGCTTCTCCTATGAGTCTTTGGGCACTTTTGCGCCACCCACGGCTCTCACGCTTGCTCTCAGTTCGTTGGAGTGGACAGATAACTGATGGGCTTTTTCAAAGCGCATTGGCATCTTTTGTGCTTTTCTCACCCGAACGTCAAGCGAATGCTCTTAGCGCTGCACTTGGTTTCGCCGTGGTTCTATTGCCGTACTCAATTGTTGGGCCATTTGTTGGAACCATTTTAGATCGTGTTTCTCGACAGCGCGCACTTTTTTATTCTAATACTGCTCGCGCAATTAATTTATCTATTGTTGCACTTCTTATATTCAGCGGAAAAACTGGACTTGAGTTAACAATCTTTGTACTTATTGCATTTGGTATCAATCGTCTCATTCTCGCTGGGCTCTCTGCTGGATTACCACTACTTATAGAATCAAAATCTCTCATTTCAGCAAATGCACTCGCTGTTACAGGTGGTTCTGTATTAGTAGTTATTGGTGGAGGTATTGGTGTCGGAATTCGCGCACTCGTTGATTCCTTTACCGTTGCAGATCATGCAGATTCTTTACTCATTCTTATTGCAGCATTGGGTTATTTGACCGCTGCTTTGCTAACCACACGTTTGAATAAAGGTGAGATTGGCCCACTCTCGCACGAGCGAGCAGCTGCAAGCTTTATGAGTGGTATCCGCGATATGCGCGAAGGAGTTGGTTTTCTACAAGAACATATCGATGCAGCACGAGGAATTGCTGCAACAGCCATACACAGAGGTGGACTTACAGCACTTACATTGACGGCGCTTTTACTTGAAAGAAATACTTTTAATGATCCAAATAAACCTGAAGAAGGTCTTGCTGGTTTTGGATTCGCACTCAGTTTTGCTGGAATCGGGCTTACATTAGGTGCTTTTCTCGCTCCATACGGTGTCGCTCGATTCGGGCGACACAGGTGGATTCGACTCTCGTTATTTACAAGTGCTCTCTTTCCAATTATTTTGGCCGTGCATCAAAGTCAAGTCACTCTAATTGTTACCGCTTTCTTTACCGCATTTTGCGGACAGAATCTAAAGGTTACAAATGATGCACTCGTACAATCAAAGATTGACGACTACTACCGAGGTCGTGTTTTTGCGCTCTACGATGTCATCGTCAATGGTGCAATTGTTTCTGGGGCAATCATTGCCGCCTTGTTACTTCCCGCATCAGGAGTTTCCGCGGTGGTACCGCTTCTTGTATCTCTTGCTTATTATCTTGGAGCAGTGCGTTTGTTGCGCCCATCAAAATTTTTACAAATTACTTAGACTTCCACCACTTCAATAATTCTTGCGTTGCAGCTTCGACTCCCAGCTGTCCTCGTTCAAGACGTAATTCCATAAGGAAATCCATCGCTTGGCCGACCGCTCGTGATGGCTTGAGATCGAGAATTTCCATAACTTGAGCACCATCTAAATCTGGGCGAATTTTCGATAGTTCTTCTTGCTCCATCAATACTGCGATTCGGGCTTCTAGGCTCTCATATGTTGCAGCTAAGCGAGCAGCCTTCGCTTTGTTGCGAGTGGTGCAATCTGCGCGAGTAAGCACATGTAGATGCATTAATAATTCACCGGCATCGCGAACGTAGCGACGTACCGCTGAATCACTCCATTCGCCATCGCCATAACCGTGAAAACGCAGATGTAAAGCAATAAGGGTTTCAACTGATTCAACTGTGTGCCCATCAAAACGAAGCTCCTGTAAGCGTTTTTTTGCCAGTCGCGCACCTACAACTTCGTGATGGTGAAAGGAGACCCCGCCGCCCTCAATGAGGTTTCGAGTTTTTGGTTTTCCAATATCGTGTAACAAAGCAGCAAGTCGAATAACAAGGTTGGGACCACCTAAGCGATCTTCGTGTTCAATTGCTTGTTCTAAAACAGTAATGGAATGTTCGTATACATCTTTATGGTGGTGGTGTTCGTCAACTTCCAAACGCAGTTTTGGAATCTCTGGAAGCACAATATCTGCAAGTCCAGTATCAACAAGAATTGTTATACCAAGTCTTGGATTTTGTGACATGAGAATTTTAGATAACTCATCTCTAATTCTTTCGGCTGAGATAATGCTTAGGCGAGGAGCCATCTCTTTCATTGCCACTAAAACATTAGGTGCTATTTCAAAATTGAGTTGACTAGCAAATCGCGCAGCACGCAACATGCGTAGTGGATCATCAGAGAAAGAATCTTCTGGGCTTCCAGGAGTTTGTAAAATTCTTTTTGTGAGGTCGCTCAATCCATCAAAGGGGTCTATAAATACTGGAGCGCTTCCTGTTAATTCGAGTGCCATTGAGTTAACACGAAAATCTCTTCGTGATAAATCTCCTTCAATATTCTCGCCATAAGAAACATCTGGTTTACGAGAATCTTTCTCATATACATCGCTTCGATATGTTGTTACTTCAACTGTTGTATCACCCAGTTTTCCTGCAACAGTTCCGAATGCAATTCCTGTATCCCAAACGTGTTCTGCCCAGCCATGCAATATTTTTTTGCTCTCTTCAGGTTTCGCATTCGTTGTGAAATCCAAATCATTTCCGAGGCGCCCTAATATTGCGTCGCGAACTGGACCGCCAACCAATGCCAATGTGTAGCCCTTTTTAGAAAATGCTTGTGCGAGAGAGCTCGCCAATGGCGCTTTCTCGATGAGGGAGCGGATGGCTAACTCGCCCGCGGCTCCTAATGCACTCTTCACAATAGATAAGGCTAGAGCAGTACCCTTGCTTCATGATCCCGGCACCTGGTGCGGGCAGCGAAGGCACGAAGAAAAAGCGCAGGCGACGAAAGCCCGCACATCGCAGCCCCCAAAGTAATGAAAGTTCAACACCCGTAGAAAGTTCAAACGCGCCTCGAAGTAAGAAGGGTGCTCCAAAACCTTATGCCAAGCGCGTAGATGAAGTGAGTGCTGGCGGATTAGTTATAAATACAACTGGTGATCTGGGATTGCTCATTGGTCGCTTTGATCATAAAGATCCCACGGGAACTCGATTGCTCTGGTCGCTGCCTAAGGGACACATAGAAGATGGTGAAACTCCTGAAGATGCTGCAATTCGTGAAGTGGCTGAGGAGACTGGGATTACATCTGAAATTGCAAAATCATTAGGTGTTATCGATTTCTGGTTTATGGCTGGTGGAAAAAGAATTCACAAAACCGTGCATCATTTTCTTTTTCGAGAAGTAGGTGGCACTCTGCAAGCACAGATTTCCGAAGTTGATGAAGTTGGTTGGTTTCCACTTGCAGAGATTGTAGAAAAATTGGCATACCCTGATGAAAAGAAATTGATTGCTCGCAGCGGGGAATTAGCATTATGAAAAAGTTGCTCACTTTTCTAGCGACATTTTTGATTCTGGGAATCACAGTTCCTTCTGCAACCGCTATTGAAAATGAAATAGTTGTTATTACAGAAGTTTCACATAGAAACTTTGATGGTGTGTTTCGAGATGATTCATTAGCTCAAATTCTTGCACCTACCGGGCGGCTTGGAAAACTAATCTATGTACCTATCAAAACTAATCGTACTTGGCTGATTGACCCAGCACTTGTAGATGATGTTGTTGCTATGACTAATGATTATTCAATTCAAAATAAAGCGCCAATAACAGGCAAAGATATTGCTCTTAGTTGGATCACTCAGTTGCGATATGTAACATCGCGCAATCAAGTGATAGCGCTTCCTTACGGTAATCCAGATGTAAAACTTGCAAAAAGATTAGCCCCAAGTGAACTCAAAAGGTATTATTCCTACGGCAATGAATCTCTTAGTAAAAATCTAATTCGGTTGGTTTCAACACGACCAAGTCTAAACTCCTCAAAAACAGCGTCGCGTTTGAGTAATTCGGAAAGGGTGAGTTACACACAGAATAGACAGCGGCTAACTGAGTTATCTCGGGTTGTAGCAGCTCCCGAATTAGAATCGCTTCGAGCAAGGTTAGCAATATTGTTATCACCTTCTCTCAACCGTGATAATCGCAAATATTTCTCTCTTCAAGCAACAAAAGCTGTCAATAATGAAGTCAGTAAGATAAAAATTAATGAAGGTAAATACCAACTCACATCGGCTGAAGTAAAAGTCCCCGTCACCATTACAAATAAATATTCAATACCTGTCACTGTTGATCTATGGCTTACGCCATCGAATTTCAGGGTTTACACACCCAATATCCGCGATATAACAATTCCTGCAAACTCCAAGTTGCAGTTATCAATGGATGTCAGTGTTGTGGCTCCTGGAAATACCATTGTTGAAGCACAACTAACAGATAGCAAGGGAAATGATGTTGGTGATCCTGCTCGACTTTCTTTGAATCTCACGGTTATTGACTCGCGCGTAGCGTGGTTTACAACTGGCGCTGCGATTATTCTTTTCCTTGCTGCAGTTGCGCAGAGCGTTCGAAGGATTCGGAGGTCTAAGAAATGAAATCTCATGACCTTTACCGCGCTTCGGGCATTATGGCTGTTGGCACAATTCTCTCGCGCATAACTGGTTTTATTCGCGGCTTACTTATTGTTGCTGTTTTAGGCACAGCCCTATTAGCTGATACTTACAATGTTGCAAATACGATGCCAAATATTCTTTACAATTTACTTGTTGGTGGAGCGCTCACAGCTATCTTTGTTCCTCAACTTGTCCGTTCATTCAAAGATGAGGATGGCGGGCAAGCATTTGCATCTCGCTTAGTGACAACTATTTCAATTATTTTATTGGCACTGGTTGCAATCGGAGTTTTTTTTGCTCCCTTCTTAGTTCGTTTATATGCACCTGAGTTCTTCACTACTGGTTTTGAACAAGAGCGCGATATTGCAATTGCATTTACGCGATATTGCCTTCCACAAATATTCTTTTTAGGTTTATTTACAATGCTTGGCCAAGTAGCCAACTCTCGTGGCTCATTTGGTCCCCTTATGTGGGCGCCAATCGCGAACAATATTGTCGGAATCGTAATCTTTGCCGCTGTGCTTTATTACTCACCTGTTCTCACTGTTGCAACAATTACGGATGCGCAAATACAAATATTGGGATGGGGAACGACCTTTGCAATAGTTGTTCAAGCCCTCATTCTGATCCCCGTTGTTTATAGATCGGGAATTCGAATTCGTCCTATGTGGGGATTACAAGGTCTAGGAAAATCCTTCACCTTGGCTGGCTGGACGCTTCTTTATGTATTTATCTCTCAAGTTGGATATCTAGTAACTGTCAATGTGGCAACAAGTGCTGCTGTCCGCAGTGCAAAAGATGGAATCACAACCGGTGTGGGTGTTACACCATTTAGTAATGCTTATTTGATTATGTTGTTGCCGTATTCAATTGTCACAATTTCTATTGTTACTGCAATGCTTCCACATCTATCCCGCCTTGCAATTGATAAAAAGGTAGATGAAGTGCGCGAACAATT
>CAIZHT010000107.1 GCA_903932885.1 uncultured Actinomycetes bacterium | reverse complement strand
TTCTTGGGCTTGCGTTCGCCCCTTCTCACTCAACGCGATATTGGGACGTCGCCCAGAAAGTATTCCGGCAGCATTCGCTTGCGAATGTGCATGACGTACTAAAACAACTAAGGACACAGCGCAAGGTTATCGCAACGTTGAAGACTCAGTATTGCTAAGGTCGCCACATGGAATTGCGACGTGCTGGTGGAACGGGACTAGACATTTCGCGTCTTGGCCTCGGAACCATGACGTGGGGTCGAGATACCGACGAACATGAGGCAGCTGATCAATGTCGCGCTTATATAGAAGCTGGTGGCAATTTTATTGATACAGCCGCCACTTATGGTGATGGCGATAGCGAACGTGTAATCGGTGGGCTCATTGGCACGCTTTTCAATCGCGACGAGATAGTTCTCGCTACAAAAGCGGGTATTTCATTTACTAATGGCGAGAGAAATATTGACGTCTCTCGCCATGGATTGATTGCACAACTAGAAAAATCGCTCACACGTTTAGGAACTGATTACATTGATCTTTGGCAGATTCAAGCATGGGATTCACATATTCCATTAGAGGACACCCTCTCAGCTCTAGATTTTGCTTACTCATCAGGTAAAGCGCGCTACGTTGGAATCTCGAATTATTCTGGTTGGCAAAGTGCACGAGCGATAACTCTTCAAGAATCACATTCAATGAAAGCCCCTATTGCGACGATGCAAAATGAATACTCACTCCTCAATCGAAGTGTTGAAGAGGAAATACTGGAGAGTGCTTCACAACTCGGCGTTGGATTTCTTGCATGGTCCCCACTAGGACGTGGAGTTTTATCGGGGAAATATCGAAATGGCACGCCCAGTGATTCTCGAGGTGCTTCACCACACTTTGCGCATTTCATAGATCCATATTTAGACGAGCGCTCATCGCGCATCGTTGATGCGGTCTGTGTTGCAGCGCAGGGCCTTGGTTATTCACCATTAGAAGTTGCTCTCTCATGGGTACGAGATGCCCCAGGGGTTACCAGTGCAATCATTGGTGCACGAACAGGTGCTCAACTACGCGGCGCCCTCACTACTGAACAAATCATTTTGCCCGATATTGTTCGAGAGGCGCTCAACGATATTTCAGCGCTTTAGCAGTTCTCCAAGAAGTGCGAAAGAACGCGAACTCCGAAGTGCAAGCCTTCAATTTCAACTCTCTCATCTACTCCATGAAATAAAGCCATGAAATCTAACTCCGGCGAAAGCTTCAGTGGCGAAAATCCATAACCAATAATTCCCAATTCAGAGAGTGCCTTGTTATCTGTTCCACCACTCATCAAATAGGGAACAGGTAATCCTTCAGGATCCTCACTCACTAGTGCTGCACACATCGCATCGACGAGCGGCCCAGAAAAGTCGCTTTCTAGGGCGATATCGCGGGTAATGGTTTCAATTTCTATATCTGGGCCAACTAAATCCCGAATAGTTGCATTGAGTTCATTTTCATACCCTGGAATAAATCGACCATCGACAACTGCAGTTGCAGTCTGCGGAATTACATTCGCTTTGTATCCCGCTTGAAGCATAGACGGATTCGCCGTGTTTTGAAGAGTTGCACCAATCATGCGAGCGGTACTGCCAAGTTCAGTAAGCAAGGGGCGTAAATCAGATTCGTTGTAAGGCTTACCTGTCACTTTTGCCACACGTGCAAACAATTCTTTGACAGTCTTTGAATATCTCTGTGGCCATTCAAAATTACCAATCTTTGCTACAGCTTCTGACAATCGTGTCAGCGCATTTTCGGGATTAATCATTGAGCCATGACCTGCACGCCCTGATGCAGTAAGACGCATCCAGTGAATTCCCTTTTCTGCTGTCTCTACGAAATAAAGGCGCTTGTTATCACCAACCGTGACAGAGAATCCACCAACTTCCGAAATAGCCTCAGAACAGCCCGCAAAAACTTCGGGATGCTTCGCAACCATCCATCGTGATCCGAAAAGACTGCCGGCCTCTTCATCTGCAAAGAAAGCTAGAACAATTCTTCGTGGTGGTACATATCCTCGTCGCGCCCATGAACGCACAGTTGCCAACATCATGGCATCCATATTTTTCATATCTACTGCGCCACGACCCCACACCATTCCATCTTTGATGACAGCGCCAAATGGATCTACTGACCAATCCTCGGCATTAGCTGGGACTACATCGAGGTGTCCATGCAAAACCAATCCGGGCCTTGATTCGTCAGCACCCGCGATGTTGGCGATTACATTGCATCGACCTGGGGCTGATTCATATATCTTCGACTCAATTCCAACTTCAGCTAATGATGCAACAACGTAGTGAGCAATATCTTTTTCATCGCCTTTGCCATCGCCATAATTGACGCTAGGAATTCGAATCAAATCTTGACAAATACGAACAGTTTCTAATTCCAGTTCTTCGCGCTCTTGTTGGCTCATCATCTGCTTATTCTCTCTCGTTCACGCCATCTTTTGCACCTAACGCGCTCTCGTTGCTATCGTTAGCCCGCACTCGTCCGGGTGGCGGAATTGGCAGACGCGCTAGCTTGAGGTGCTAGTTCTCGCAAGGGATTCGGGGTTCAAGTCCCCGTTCGGACACAAGACTTCTTGAGAAAGTTACGGCGGTGGCTTCGTGAATGTTGAGAAGGCGCTCGAGCTAATTCGCACCATCCCTGATTATCCAAAACCAGGTGTAATTTTCAAAGATATAACTCCCCTGCTTGCAAACGGGGATGCGCTACATGCAATTACCGAAGCGCTTTCGGCTCACGCGAGCCCCCACGCCTGTATCGCTGGAATTGAGGCACGAGGTTTCATCTTCGGATCAACAATCGCGGCCAACCTACATCGTGGTTTCATCCCGATTCGCAAAAGCGGAAAACTCCCATTTACAACCCATGCACAGAGTTATGCACTGGAATATGGTGAGGCAACAATTGAAATTCATAGTGATGCAATCAGGCCAGGCCAAGAAGTGCTCTTGATTGATGATGTACTTGCAACAGGTGGAACGATGTGCGCAGCCGTTGAACTTATT